>NZ_WKCD01000255.1:0-8003 GCF_021606625.1 Pseudomonas sp. PA-4-8C | reverse complement strand
TCCTCCTGCCCCTCCATTTTTTTTCTTCCCCACACCCCACAGACCCCATAAACACCCAACCCCTCCCCTCCCCGCCGCAGCCAACATTGTGAATAAAAGACAAACCCACCCCCCCGCCACGACTACAGCAATGCCCGCGTAGGTCGATGCGTGGATCACATCACCAAACATCAACGCGGCCCACACCAGAGTCACCGGCGGCTCCAGGTACACCAGCGCCGCCACATGGGTGGCAGTCATCACCCGCAGCAGCATCCACAGGCTCAAATAGGCGAGGAAGGTGGAGAACACCGTCAGCCACACAATCGAGATCAGTACGTTGGTGTCATGGGGAATACTCAGGGTGTCGGTGTAGATCACGGCCGCGGTAAAACCTATCAAGGTCAACAGCGACTGGATAAACAGCGGCAATACCAACCCGCTGTCCTGGGCCTGCACCGAGCGACGCTCGTACAAAGTCGCCAGTGTCAGCCCAAGTGCCGACACCAGAGGCAAGAGATACATGACCAGCCCGACACCCTGCCCGCCACCGCCATACTGCCCGGCAATCACAATCGACACACCGACAAAGCCGATCATCAACCCCAACCACTGCCAGCCGCCACTGCGCTCGGACGCCATGCCCGTCGACAATGCCGCGGTCATCAACGGCTGCAACGCCGCAATGATCGCCGCGATCCCGGGCGGTAGACCGTTCTGGATCGCCACGTAGAGGCAACTCAAATACAGGAACTGCGACAGGAACCCGACAACCGCGTGATGACGGATCTGCTGCCAGGAAACCCTCAGCAACCGTCTGTTCAAAAACAGCGCCAGGCATAACGAAACCAACAAAAAACGCCAGAACAAAAGGTTGAAGGCTCCAGCACTCTGCGCGCCTAACTTGGCACCTATAAAGCCGGAACTCCAAGACAGGACAAAGACGACCTGCAGCAGTAACAACCGCGTGTAGCCAATACGAGCCGTCATCGTGCCCCCTGCAATTGCAACGGCACGAGTTCGCCAAACGTGATGGGGTCAATCCCCAAACGCCGATATTGCTCGCTGGCGGGTCGTATCAGGTCACACTTGAGCTGGAACCAAGGCCTGATGGTACGCAGCACGCCATCGTCAGATGCCAAGTGCCAGAACTTATTTACATCCGCCTGACTGTAAGGACAGTGAAACGACAACACCAACGACATGCGCCGGCCTTGAGTGAGTGGGCGCACGCCATGAAACACTCGACTGCCGTAGATATACACCGCATCGCCACTGGCTTTCACACCACAGCTTCGCACGTTGTCATTGAGGCTTGCGACATCAAAGCGCTCCACAGGGCCCTCAAAATAAACGAACTCTCCACCTTCGTACTCGCTGGGCTCAGACAGCACTATGTTCAGCACAAAGCTGGTTCCATCGGTATGCCACATACCGATCTGTGCCCTATCGTGCTGAGCCTGGGGCGGGTAGAAGTAATTGACCTGGGAACGGGCGCGCAAGAAAGGGTGCGGAACCAGCGGCACACCTGCAATTTTTGACACCGCCAGCAGGAACGCCCGACTGTCCATCATCTCCCGGATAAGTGTCGATGACCGCGTTGCCGCACGGGTACGGTTAGAGATAATCCAGTCGCTGGTGCTGGACCCCGCCTCCAGCTGATAACACGCTCGCCTCAACTCGGCGATGCCCTGCTCATTGAACAGCCCCGAGACCTGAGCCACTGCCGTCAGCTGCTCGGGCTGGGCAATTACTAGTGGCGACCTCATGTACCCCAGGTTCGCTAAGCTGCGATGACCTGTGAGGCATGGGCCATCACTGCGCAAATAACTGTCACTCCAGTGTTGCAACGTGTCGAGCAGGGCCCCGGGATGCTTACATCGGGATGCGGGAACCAGTGATGCTTGCAGGGCTGACTTCAGGCGTGCAGCCCCTTGCGCGAATACGGGTAGCTCACTTTGCTGTTTCATCGTGACTTCCTCTCTCAATTGGCTATACCGTGATCCATTCGGTACTCCGATAACTGGTAGAGAACGCTGCCGTCACCGCTGCAATACTCACCAATGACGCGACATCCACCGTAATCCTGACGCACGCGGCTAAATTGCTCGCGGGTGTACTTCAAGCACACATTGGTCAACAAATAACCTTCATCTTTACCGCTGAGAACAGGAAGCAAGGTTGCCGCTACGCGATACCAGTCATCATCGACTTCAATGTCTGAAACGACGACTTCATGATTGCTGCCGACCTTGTCAAAACCGAGCTTCAAACCCACCAGCTCAGAAAAGCGAGTCATGCAGTGATGCCGATAAAAGCGATGAATATGCGCATCATCATCCGGGATGGACAGCTGCATTTCTGACAAGACATAGGTCCGTGTCCCACCTATTCTGCGAATGATTTGGCCGATCGTTTCGGGCAGTTCATTTCCCTCCTGAAACCCCAGCATCGTGACTAATGTCACGTCTTGCCCACATTCAATATCGTCCCGGCACAACGCGCGGAAATCGGTGGCCAAGTAACGAAAGTTCTCAGGCGCTGCCAGCAGTGGTTCCACCGCTCGACGCATTACGTCATGTGAGGCCCGGTTGATATCAACCGCCGTGTAATGTGCAGCTTCCACCCCGTTCTCAAGCAGATGCTGAAGCAGCACGGACGTCTTGATCGGCTCTGGCCCCAATTCGACGTAATGCAAACGGTCTTGACCTACCAGACCGACCAAATCATCCGCCACGGCGCGTAAAATCTCACTTAATGCTCCATTGCCGCAGGGTGCCGCACAGAGGTCAACTCGGTTCACACCCTCCAAATTCAACGAGGTCATCAAACCAAGGATTTCTTCACTGACCTGTCGATCTCGATCCTTGAGATCGGTAGATGTCGATGCGTACTTTTCGGCATTTTCAATCGTCCAGATCTGGGCGTCATATCCGTGGTAGTTTTTCAGCGATGACGCTACCAACTCATTGATATCCATATATGGGCTCCTTTTTCTTATTGTCAGGCGCGAAAGCACATACGAACCTGTTTGACCCAAAGCCTAATCAGCATGCATGATTTTGTATATTTGAATAACCCGCACCACTAATCCTCAAAAGAGGAATCATGAGCAAGCAACTCAATATCGATCTGCTGCGAACCTTCCATGCGGTCGCCCGCTTCCGTCGCTTCAATGAAGCAGCGAGCCATGTGCATCGGAGCGCTTCGACCGTTACGACGCAGATTCAAAAGCTGGAAGACTTAGTCGGCCAACGCCTGTTCAGCCGGAGTAACCAAGGTGTTGAGCTGACGATGTATGGCAAGAAACTACTCAGCGAAACCACTGACTTTCTCAAGAGCCACGACCGCTTACTGGCCTCCTTAACCCCCCAGCGCATGCAAGGAAGGATTCGCCTGGGGCTTCCCGATTCTTATGCGCCGGCTTTCATGCGCGATTTCCTGCCGCAGCTTATCGCTGACAATCCCTTGCTTGAGTTGGAAATAGAAGCCAGATCCAGTGGCGAACTGTTCACCATGTTCAGCCGGGAACAGATTGATTTGGCATTGATCGTCAGTGCTCAGCCCTTGGAGCAGGGAGAACAGTTGGGTTCGATACAGCCTGTATGGGTTGTTTCCGACCAATTCAAAACACCAGAACAGGCGCCGCTACCTATCGCAGTGCAATTAACCGGCTGCCCCTATCGAGCCTCGGCGATACGGGCGTTGAAAGAGCATGGCGCCTACTATCGAGTCCTGCTGGAAAGTGCCAGTTCTACTGCGGTAGAAGCCGCCGTGATCTGCGGATTGGCCGTTGGCCTGATTGAAGAAAGCCGAATAACCGCTGGGTTGACCCAAAATATCCCCGGCGTTCAACTGCCTGAATTGCCGCGCCATCACATCTACTTGTTGTCCGATAGCGCAAACCATCTGGCGCTTCATCTGCATGAGCAACTCAAGAAGGGATTCACCCTCTGAATGCCCACAAAAAAGCCCGCTGACCGTCACCGGTTCAGCGGGCTTTTTCGTAGATGTTGCTTACAGCGCCAGGTCAGAAACCGGCTTGCTTGGCTCAGCCGCAGGCTTGGCAGCCTCGGTGGCCTGTGGAGCAGCCAGCTGCGGAATCGCAGGTGGCGGGGTCAGTTGCAGGATACCGGCGGTGTAGGCCCATTCCTTGGCAACCGCTTCAGGGCTGTCGTTCAGCTTGGTGCCGTAGCTTGGCACGATCTGGTGCAGTTTTTCCTGCCAGGCCGGGCTGGCTACTTTGTCCTTGAACACCTTTTGCAACACGGTCAGCATGATCGGAGCCGCGGTGGACGCGCCTGGCGATGCACCCAACAGGCCTGCGATGGTGTTGTCGGCAGAGCTGACCACTTCGGTACCCAGCTTCAGCACGCCGCCTTGCTCTTCGTCACGCTTGATGATCTGCACACGCTGGCCGGCTTGCCACAGGCGCCAGTCGGACTGCTTGGCGTTCGGGAAGTACTCTTGCAGTGCCTTGAAGCGGTCGTCATCGGACAGCATCAGTTGGCCGGCGAGGTACTCGACCAGTGGGTATTCACGAATACCAACTTTGGTCATTGGCCAGATGTTGTGGGTGGTGGTGCTGGTCAGCAGGTCCAGGTACGAGCCTTCCTTCAGGAACTTGGTCGAGAAGGTCGCGAATGGGCCAAACAGAATCACGCGCTTGCCATCCAGCACACGGGTGTCCAGGTGCGGAACCGACATCGGAGGCGAACCTACCGAAGCCTTACCGTAGGCCTTGGCCAGGTGCTGCTCAGCGATGGTCGGGTTCTCGGTCACCAGGAACGAACCACCGACTGGGAAGCCTGCGTATTCCTTGCCTTCAGGAATGCCCGACTTCTGCAGCAAGTGCAAGGCACCGCCGCCGGCGCCGATGAACACGAACTTGGCGTCGGTTTCAGTCTTGGTGCCGTCTTTGAGGTTTTTGTAGCTCACACGCCACGAACCGTCGGCGTTCTTGGTGATGTCCTGCACTTCGCTCGACAGCTTCAAGTCAAACTTCGGCGTGGTTTGCAGGTGAGCGACGAACTGGCGGGTGATCTCGCCGAAGTTCACGTCGGTGCCGATCGGGCTCCAGGTGGCCGCGATTTTCTGGTTGGGGTCACGCCCTTCCATCATCAGCGGAACCCACTTGGCGATCTGCGCCGGGTCTTCGGAGTACTGCATGCCAGCGAACAGCGGGCTGGCCTTCAGGGCTTCGTAGCGTTTTTTCAGGAACTTGATGTTGTCATCGCCCCACACAAAGCTCATGTGCGGAGTGGAGTTGATGAACGAACGTGGGTTCTTCAACACGCCCTGCTGAACCTGCCAGGACCAGAACTGACGGGAGATCTGGAACGCTTCGTTGATCTCGACCGCTTTCGGGATCTCAACGTTGCCGTTCTTGTCTTCCGGGGTGTAGTTCAGCTCAGCCAGGGCCGAGTGACCGGTACCGGCGTTGTTCCAGCCATTGGAGCTTTCTTCGGCCACGCCATCGAGGCGCTCGACCATTTCCATGGACCAGTCCGGTTCCAGCTCATTGAGCCAGACACCCAGGGTTGCACTCATGATGCCGCCGCCGATCAGCAGCACATCGACTTTCTTTGCCTCTTCCGCGTGAACGGACGTGATCCCCATCGACAAAGCCAGCCCCAGCAGGGCAGTGTTTACTTTTTTAAACATCAGTAGCACCTATGATAAAACGCCATCCGCCCTACCGCCCCCGATCATGAGTAACCCTCGTTCACGCTACGTCAGGCAACGCACCGCGGGGTCTGCACATTCACATGAAGGCTGCAGGGTGGGCACACAAGGCCGATGGATCGACCTCACTGTTATGTCCCTTCTGCGCTGACTTCTTATCGTTATTGGCTTCAGCTACCTGGGCGACAGCCAACCGCTGGGACGTATACGGGTGTACGCACCAGGGAAAGACTAGACCAAGACGGCGCGCAGAATATCACGCTAAACAGCGTTTATGCGCCGTTTGGCCAATTGACAGGCCTAAATCGCGGGTTTTAATGCGCCCCTGTCAAGCCTGGCAGCCGCGACCTGCGGTCACAGGCGTGGAACTCTGCCGAAAATGGCGGTTCTAGACACCTTCATCGCGGCTTGCGTAGCATCGGCGACGTCCTTCGTGCACACCCTCCACACAGAGTTACCCATGACTATCCAGCAAACACCCGGGCACGTACTGCCCGCGCGCAGCGCCGCCAAAATGGAAGCGGCCATGGCCGTGGGCGCCTTCGCGATCGGCACCGGCGAATTCGCCATCATGGGCCTGATGCCCGACATCGCCCAGAACCTGGGCCTGAGCGAACCCCAGGTGGGCCACGCCATCAGCGCCTACGCCCTGGGCGTGATGGTCGGCGCCCCACTGCTGGCCATCCTCGGCGCCAAGCTGCTGCGCAAACACATGCTGCTGTTGCTGATGGGCCTGTACGCCCTGGGCAACTTCGCCACCGCCTTCACCCCGACCTTCGGCTCGCTGGTGGCCTTCCGCTTTATCAGCGGCCTGCCCCACGGCGCCTACTTCGGCATCGCCGCCGTGGTTGCCTCCAGCATGGTGCCCACCGACAAACGCGCCGGCGCCGTGGCCCGCGTGATGATGGGCCTGACCCTGGCCATGCTGCTCGGCAACCCCATCGCCACCTTCCTCGGCCAACACCTGGGCTGGCGCTCGGCGTTCGCCCTGGTCAGCGTGATCGCCCTGCTCACCATCGCCCTGGTCTGGCAATTCGTGCCCCACCGCCACGACGAACAACGCAGCGACCCACGCAAAGAACTGCGCGCCTTCACCAAACCCCAGGTATGGATGGCCCTGTCCATCGGCGCAATTGGCTTTGCCGGCATGTTCTGCGTATTCAGCTACCTGGCGCCAACCATGCTCGAAGTGACCAAGGTCTCGCCGCAGTGGATTCCGTTTGGCCTCGCCGCATTTGGCGTCGGCGGCATCATCGGCAACATTGCCGGTGGCAAACTGTTTGATCGCATGCAGTTTCGGGCGGTGGGTTTGATTTTGGTATGGTCGATGGCCGTGCTGCTGTTCTTCCCCTTCGCCGCGTCTTCGCTGTGGGGCGTGCTGCTAAGCATGGGGTTGGTGGGCACCATGGTCGCGTTGGCGGCACCGCTGCAGATTCGCCTGATGGACATTGCCCACGAAGCCCCAAGCCTGGCGGCAGCGTCCAACCATGCGGCGTTCAACCTGGCGAATGCGCTGGGGCCGTGGTTTGGTGGGATGGCCATCACTGCCGGCCTCGGCTGGACCAGCACCGGCTACATCGGCGCCGCAACAGCCCTGGTGGGCCTGGGCCTCTACCTGATCGCCCGGCGTATGAAAGGCGGCCACTAACGCCACAAGTTTTGCGCCGATCCTAGATCTAATGTGGGAGGGGGCTTGCCCCCGATAGCAATAGCTCAGTCACCACCTCAATGACTGACCCACCACCCATCAATCATCATGCAACAACCCCGAACCATACTCCCCGCCCGCTGCCACCAAAATTCATCTTGGCAGCTTTGCCGGGGCTATGGTCGCCAAACGCCTGACCACTGAAAATCAAACTGTGGGAGGGGGCTTGCTCCCGATTGCCATGGGTCAGTCAACACACCACTGACTGCCTCACCACCCTCATCAATCATCATGCAACAACCCCGAACCATACTCCCCATAACTACTCCCCAGCCCACTGCCGCCAAAATTCATCTTGGCGGCTTTGCCGGGGCTGTGGTCCCCAAACGCCTGGCATCCACCAGAAAAGCAAGGGTCACTATTCACAGCTGGTGAAGATGAACAAGCACTCAACATCAACGTGCCGGTGATCATCACGACTTTGACGAGATTCGAGATCATGGTTTCAACTCCCTATGGGCTGGAGGCGCGGGGGTCCTCTCTTGCAGGGAATCGTAGACCTCAAAGGCGCAGGGAATTATGAAACTTTGCGGGGGGACAGCATGAGTTCAGGTTGCCGCCTTGGGTAAGGCGGCGGAGTTGGTTATCAGGCTTTGACTGGGGCGGTTACAGGCGCAACTTGCTCCTGGGC
>NZ_WKCD01000254.1:0-8022 GCF_021606625.1 Pseudomonas sp. PA-4-8C | reverse complement strand
GCGCTGTTGCGTGCCAGCCAGACCTTCAAGAAGGCGCCCCTGGCGGAACGCAAAATGCTCGGGGCGATCCCCTTGCGCATCCTGCGGCCCGCTGGCCCGCCCAAAGGCGTGGTGCTGGATATCCACGGCGGTGGCTGGGTGATCGGCAATGCGCAAATGGATGACGACCTTAACCTCGGCATGGTGAATGCGTGCGACGTGGCGGTAGTGTCGGTGGATTATCGGCTGGCGGTGGATACGCCAATTGAAGGGCTGTTGGATGACTGCCTGACGGCTGCGCGCTGGCTTTTGGCGGACTGCCCGGAGTTTGCCGGCCTGCCGGTGTTTTTTGTCGGTGAATCGGCCGGCGGGCACCTGGCGGCGGCCACTTTGTTGGCGCTCAAGCAATGGCCCGAGTTGCTCCAGCGGGTGAGCGGCGCGGTGTTGTATTACGGCGTCTACGATTTGACCGGCACGCCCAGTGTGCGCACGGCCGGGCCGGACACCTTGTTGCTGGACGGGCCGGGCATGGTCCAGGCGCTGCGCCTGCTGACGCCGGGGATCAGCGACGAGACGCGCCGTCAGCCACCGTTGTCGCCCTTGTATGGGGACTTTGAAGGGCTGCCGCCCGCGTTGATGTTTGTGGGTGAACTGGACCCGCTCAAGGATGACACTCTGCTGATTGCCGAGCGATGGCCAACGGTGGAGGCTCATTTGCTGCCAGAAGCGGCCCACGGGTTTATTCACTTTCCGGTGGCGATGGCTGATCGCGTGTTGGCTTACGCTCGCCAGTGGATAACGGGCCGGATCCTTGGCAATGAGCGTTAGTATCGAGGCGGTGCAGGCCGCTGACATTCCCCAGGTGCTGAGCTTCGCTTTGCTGGCGCGGGATGAACTGTTTCCCACGCTCAGTGCCACCGGCGTCCCCCACGATCTGGCGCAGTTTGAAGCGATCTACCTTGAGGGGGGCGGGCGGTTTTTGATTGCTCGTGCCGAAGGCCGGATCGTTGCCTCGGTGGCTTATCGGCCCTACGACGGCCGCTTCCCGCAGTTGAACTACCAGGGGCGCAAGACGGTGGAAGTGGTGCGCCTGTATGTGCTCCCGGCAGCGCGACGCTTGGGCCTGGCGGGCCAGTTATACCGCTCGCTGCAAGCGCTGGCGCGGGCCGATGGCGTAGAGATGATGTACTTGCATACCCATCCGTTTCTGCCCGGTGCGATTGATTTCTGGCGCAGGCAGGGGTTTGAGGTGGTGGGTGTCGAGGCCGACCCGATCTGGCAAACCACCCACATGCATCGGCCTCTGTAGGTGAAGTGTGGGAGGGGGCTTGCCCCCGCTAGCGGTGGGCCAATCACCGATGTATTTGCTGACACTCCCTCATCGGGGGCAAGCCCCTCCCACATTTGGACCACAGTTGGCCGTCAGACCGTCACCAGAGCAAGCTGCCCCAACCTACGGATTCAGTTGGAGCGCAGGCGCAGGATTTGCGCGCCGTCGAACGGGTCCGTCAGGTAATGCCCCTGCACGCCGAAGGTCTCCTGCAAGCGCTGTGGCGTCAGCACTTGCAGCGGCGCGCCCAGCGCCACCAGTTGCCCGCGATCCAGCACGGCCAGGCGATCACAGGTCAACGCTTGGTTCAAATCATGCAGCGCAATCAAGGTGGTCACTGGCAAGCCTTGCACGCCTTTGAGGATCGCCAGTTGATGTTGGATATCCAGGTGATTGGTCGGCTCATCCAGCAATAAAATCTGCGGGCGTTGCGCCAGGGCGCGGGCGATGTGCACGCGCTGGCGTTCGCCCCCCGAGAGGCTGCGCCAGGCGCGTTGGCTCAGGTGGGTGGCGTCTACGTCATGCAGGGCCTGGTGCACGATGGCGTCGTCTTCACGCGACCACGGGCTCAGCGCCGACAGCCAGGGCGTGCGGCCTAGCGCCACGGCGTCGAACACGCGGATGGCGTCGTCGGTGTCGGCCTGTTGCTCCACCACCGCCAGCTGTTGCGCGATGGTGCGGCGTGACAACCCACCGACCCGCTTGCCGCCCAGGCGCACTTCACCGCTGGCCGGCGGGCGCAAACCGGCGAGTAATTTGAGCAGGGTGGACTTGCCCGAACCGTTCGGCCCGACGATGCCCAGGGTTTCGCCCGCCTGCACGTCCAGGTCGATACCGTCCAGTAACTGGGCCTCACGCACCTTGAAACCCAGGCCGCTGCAACTGAGCACGCTCATCGGGCGTTCCTCCGGCCAATCAAAATCAACGCAAACACAGGCGCGCCCACCAGTGCCGTGACCACCCCAACGGGAATCACTTGGCCCTTGATCAGGGTGCGTGACAGCACATCGGCGGCGATCAGAAACAGCGCGCCGCCCAAGGCGCTGGCCGGCAGCAAGCGCGAATGCCCGGTGCCAAGCAACAGGCGCACCGCATGGGGAATTACCAAGCCGACAAACCCGATGGAGCCGACGATGGACACCATCACCGCCGTCACCAGCGCGGCGCAGGCCACCAGCACAAATTGCACGCGGCGCACCGGGATGCCGAGGGAGGCCGCCGAGTCGCTGCCGAAGGTGAACGCATCCAGTGCACGCCGGTGCCACAGGCACACTGCGAGCCCCACGACCGCCACCGGCACCGCCAACCACACCGACGGCCAGCGCACGCCGCTGAGGTTGCCCAGCAGCCAGAACATAATGCCGCGGGCTTGTTCGGAGCTGGCCGACTTGGTGATCAGGAACGCGGTCAGGGCATTAAACAACTGCGAGCCGGCGATGCCCGCGAGGATGATCTGCCCGGTACCGCTGGACGATCCGCTGGCCCGTGCGAGCAGCGTCACCAGCGCAAATGCCGCCATCGCCCCCACGAACGCGCCGGCCGACAACGACACCAGGCCACCGCCCACGCCAATCAAGGCCACGAGTACCGCGCCGGTTGACGCGCCGGCGCTGATGCCCAGCAGGTACGGGTCGGCCAGCGGGTTACGCAGCAGTGATTGCAGGATCACGCCGCACGTTGCCAACCCTGCGCCGCAGGCTGCGGCCACCAGGGCGCGGGTGAGGCGGTAGTTCCACACCACGCCTTCGTCGATGGGGTCCAGTACGTAGCCGGCGGCCCAGAGTTTATTGGCGAGCACCTGCAGCACCACCTGCGGTTCGATGGCGGTTTCACCGATGGCGACGCCAGCGAGCAGGGCGAGCAACAGCAGCGCCAGGGCGAGTAGGGTGCGCATCATTTGCCCAGGTGGTAGCCGTCGATGGCGGCGGCCAATTGTTCAAGGCCCTCGAAGGTGCGCAGGCTCGCCTGCAAGGCAAGGGCGTCGAGGATGATGATGCGGTTGTTCTTCACCGCGTCCATGTTGCGGGTTACCGGGTCACTGCGCAGGAAGGCGAGTTTCTTTTCATGGTCGTCGGTCGGGTAGCGGCGGCGGTCCATGCGTGCGATCACCAGGAAGGTGGGGTTGGCCTTGGCGATGGTTTCCCAGCCGACGGCAGGCCACTCCTCATCGGACTGCACCACGTTACGCAGGCCAAGGGTTTGCAGCATGAATTGCGGCACGCCTTTGTGGCCGGCTACGTAAGGGTCGCTGGCCATTTCGGCGCTGGAGAACCACACCAGTGCACTGGCTCGCTGCAAGCCCTTGCCCTGGGCCGTGGCGACGGACTTGGCCAGGCGCGCCTTGAGTTCGTCGGTCAGTTGTTGGCCGCGATCCTGCACGTCGAAAATCTGCGCCAGTTGCTGGAGGCTCTGGTAGATCGTCTCGATGCGAAAGGGCTCCAATCGCGTGCCGTCGGCACCCACCAAGTTGTCCTTGCCTTCGCAGTCGGATGGCAACAGGTAGGTGGGGATCTTCAGTTCATGAAACTGCTCACGGGTGCCGACCACGCCTTGGGGGCCCACCACCCATTCCAGCTCGGCGGCCACCAGTTGCGGGCGCTTGGCGAGTACGGCTTCGAAGCTGGGCTCGTTGTTGGCCAGGCGCTCGATGCGATCGTCCTGGGCCTTGTACTGCGCCGCCACGTTGTTGAACCACAGCGAAGTGCCGACCACCTTGTCGCCCACGCCCAGGGCGTAGAGCATCTCGGTGGCGGCCTGGCCGATGGTCACGCTGCGGGCGGGGGCGTGCTGGAAGGTCAGGGTGCTGCCGCAGTTTTGCAGGGTCAGCGGGTACTGAGTGGGCGCGGCTTGCGCCAGGGCACACACACTCAAACCTGCGATCAGGGCGGTAACGCGTGGCAGCATGAGGCGATCTCCTTGTGAACCGTAGGTGCAGCAGGGGAGGTACGGCTCGGAAATACGCCCATGGAGGCTGCTGAAGCGCAGGGCCAGGATGTCCTTCCCGGACACCCCGCCGGTTAGTGAATTAGCTGGGCCGGCAGGTCTCCTGACTGATGCGTCGTCGCCATGCCCCGCCTTCCCGGGCGTGGTCCAGTGGCATTCGAGGGTAGGCTCGGCATCTACAGTTGCGGGGGCAGTTTCGGTTCACGCCGCGTGCGGCGTTTCGAATTCCCTGTTAGTCCCATACGGGAACCGGCGGCCGTATGGTAAGCGATCATACCCTGTAGGAGCGAGCTTGCTCGCGAAGGTCGCTAACGTTAACGCGGGGAGCCTGGTGCGCCGCGGTGCTCTCGGGTGCTTCGCGAGCAAGCTCGCTCCTACAAAGGGATCGTCAGAGCCGAATATCCTGGGGGCCGCGGATCAGCGCTTCGATCCGGGTGCCTGTGGCGCGCTCTTCGTTGCTGAAGCCGTCGTAGTCGGCCAGGTTGGCGAAGCGGATGCCGGTCAGTTGTTCGATCGCGATCACGCTGCGCTGGTAAGTTCTGAGCTGACCGAACACCAGGTCCAACTGATCCAGCTCGCGTCGCTGGTCGATCATGTAGGCACTGGCGGACGGTTTGCCGTCGTCGCTGAGGTAGGCCACCACTTTCCAGAATGCCTGGGGGATTTTTACCCCGCGATAAACGCGATCGTTGTCGCTGAACACCGGGCCGCTGAACACCGTGGCCCGGGCTTTCCAGCGCTGGGTGTTGTCGAGGATGTAGTCTTCCAGTTCCAGCCAGGTCTTCTGGTTGAAGCCGCTCATTTGAGGGGAGCAGTTGGTGAAGTGAAAGGTGTCGAAGTTGGCGGTGTTGGCCTCGTCGCCCCAGTTGGGGTCCTGGCGCCGTACCAGGTGGCCGCGGTCCAGGCCATTGCCGGCATAGAGGTCTTCACCTACCTGCGCATCCAGGGGCAGGCGGCCATCGTAGGCCCAGGTGTCGTTGCTGCGCGTGATGTCTACATGCTTGGCGCCGTCGATATTCACCCCCACGTAGAGCGCCAGTCGTCGAGAGCGCGACAGGGTGATGGAGAAATGCGTGTAGTCCAGACGCTTGGGTTGCACGTCGCCCGCCAGTGGCTGGTCAACCGTGGGCCATGGCACCACGAAGTCGCTGAGGAAGTCGTCGGCATAGCCAGCGCGGTTTTTGAGGTCCTTGGCCGCGGTGACGCGCGGCGTCGCGGCTTTGGCTTCCAGCAGGGTGGGGTTGGCCGCGACCAATGGGCGCAGGTCGGCGAGCCTTGGGCGGTGGGAAAGGTCGATGTTGGCTGTGCGGGCGGGCATGGGCATGTTCCTTATGGGCCTCGGATAAACACCACTGAAACACAAACTCATGACAATTTGGCCCAGGGGGCGAACACAGGGCTATCCTGAAAACCGTTACCCGGACGTTCACCACACGCCAAAAAGGAGCCAGCTCATGTGTGTTCGCCAACCGCGCAACCCGATTTTTTGCCTGATCCCGCCGTACATGCTCGACCAGATCGCACGCCACGGCGACAAAGCCCAACGGGAAGTCGCATTACGCACGCGTGCCAAGGACAGCACGTTTCGTTCGTTGCGCATGGTCGCGGTACCCGCCAAGGGGCCGGCCCGCATGGCACTGGCCGTGGGCGCCGAGAAGCAACGCTCGATCTACAGTGCCGAAAACACCGACAGCCTGCCCGGCAAGCTGATCCGCGGCGAAGGGCAGCCCGCCAGTGGCGATGCCGCGGTGGACGAAGCCTATGACGGCCTGGGCGCGACCTTCGATTTTTTTGACCAGGTCTTTGATCGCAATTCCATCGACGATGCGGGCATGGCGCTGGACGCCACGGTGCACTTCGGCCAGGACTACAACAATGCGTTCTGGAATTCGACCCAGATGGTGTTCGGCGATGGCGACCAGCAGTTGTTCAACCGCTTTACCGTGGCACTCGACGTCATTGGCCATGAGTTGGCCCATGGCGTGACTGAGGATGAGGCCAAGCTGATGTACTTCAACCAGTCCGGTGCGCTGAACGAGTCGTTGTCGGATGTGTTCGGTTCGCTGATCAAGCAGTACGCGTTAAAGCAAACGGCCGAGGATGCCGACTGGTTGATCGGCAAGGGGCTGTTTACCAAAAAGATCAAGGGCACGGCGCTGCGCTCGATGAAGGCGCCAGGCACTGCGTTTGATGACAAGCTGCTGGGCAAAGACCCGCAGCCTGGGCACATGGATGATTTTGTGCAAACTTACGAGGACAATGGTGGGGTGCATATCAATTCCGGCATTCCCAACCACGCGTTCTATCAGGTGGCCACCCGGATTGGCGGGTTCGCCTGGGAGCGTGCCGGGCGTATCTGGTATGACGCACTGCGCGATTCGCGGTTGCGGCCCAATTCCGGGTTCTTGCGTTTTGCGCGCATTACCCACGATATTGCCGGCCAGCTTTATGGCGTGAACAAAGCTGAGCAGAAGGCAGTCAAGGAAGGCTGGAAAGCGGTGGGCATAAACGTTTGACGAAGCCGCCTGAGCGGCGAGGAAAAACCATGCGAATTTCAATCAAGGAAAGCGGCGGACCGGCGTTTTTTCCGGGGTTGGCCAAGCCGCGCACGGTAGAGTTGGACGCGCTGCCCGAGCCTGATCAGCAGGAGTTGCGGCAACTGATTGAAGCGTCGGGTTTTTTCCAGTTGCCGCAAAGCACCGATCCCGAGCCTGGCAACCCAGGCCGGGTGCATTACACCCTGACAGTTGCGGCAGGCAAGCGCGAGCGCACGGTCTGTGTGCTCGCGCCGGTGAATCCCCCGGCACTGGACGGGTTGGTGCAGTGCGTGCGACGGCATAGTCGGGGCTGACTTGGGCCTATTGGCTAGATGAGCTCAGCAAGATCCGATGGGCTGAAGGCTTTCAGGCTGGAGGTCTCTCCCGTGCGAATTTTGCTGGCCCACTGTGGGTCGCTCAGTAATGCGCGGCCAACGGCGATGAGGTCAAATTCTTCGCGTTCAAGCCTGTGCACTAGATTATCCAGGCTGGCGGGTTGAGAGCTTTCGCCTCCGAAGGCGGCAAGAAAGTCCCCGGACAGGCCGACCGAGCCCACGCTGATGGTCGCCGCGCCGGTGAGTTTCTTGGCCCAGCCGGCGAAGTTCAGCCCCTGCTCGCCATCCAGTTCGGGAAATTCGGCTTCCCAGAAACGCCGTTGTGAGCAATGCAGGATATCGACACCCGCTTCCACCAGCGGCACCAGCCAGTCCGACATGGCGTTCGGCGTGGTCACCAGGCGCGCGCTGTAATCCTGCTGCTTCCACTGGCTCACCCGCAATATCACGGGGAACGCCGGGCCTACTGCTGCACGTATCGCCTTGACCACCTCTGCCGCGAAACGCGAGCGTTCCTTGATCGATGCACCATTGAACTGGTCGGGACGCTGATTGGTGCCTTCCCAGAAGAACTGATCGAGTAAGTAACCGTGTGCACCGTGTATTTCAACGGTATCAAACCCTAACCGTTTGGAGTCGGCAGCCGCCTTGGCGTAAGCCGCAATCGTGTCGGCGATGGCTTCATCACTCATCGCGTCACCGCGTGGCGTACTGGGTGCGGCGAGGCCGGAAGGGCCTTCGATACCTGTCTCGGGCGCCCAATCGTTGAAGGGATTTCCCACTGATCCGACATGCCAGATTTGCGGTCCCATTTTGCCGCCTGCCGCATGCACGCCGTCGATGACCTGTTTCCAGCCCGCCAATGCCTGGTCGCCATGGAACAGCGGGACGCCGGGGT
>NZ_WKCD01000253.1:0-8025 GCF_021606625.1 Pseudomonas sp. PA-4-8C | reverse complement strand
GCGTTGCCAGGTCCAGCCCGGCTTCATCCAGGTGCCGTTTGAGCGACAGGTTGAACGCCCGCGACACTTCCCACTGCTTGATCGGCGCGGTCTTGAAACGTGCGCGCAGGATCGCGCTGCCGGACTCGAAACTTTCCACGCCCTGGATCTCCAGCGGCGACCAGATATTGCGGCGTTGCAACGGGTCGTTACGCATGGCGTGGCCGACCTCGCGCATCAGTTTGATCGCGTCGTCGATTTCCATGTTGTAGGGGATCGCCACGCGGAAGATCGCGTAGCCGAACTCCCGGGAGTAGTTCTTGATGCTCTTGATTTCGCTGAACGGGATGGTGTGCACGATGCCGTCGATATCGCGCAGGCGCACGGTACGGATGGTCAGGCCTTCCACCGTGCCGAGGTGGCCGCCCACATCCACGTAGTCGTCGATGGCCAGGGAGTCTTCGATGATGATGAACAGGCCGGTGATTAAATCCGCCACCAGCGATTGCGCACCAAAACCGATGGCGATACCGATCACACCCGCACCGGCCAGCAGGGGCGTGACGTTCATGCCCATGTTCGCCAGGGCGACGATGGCGGCGATGATGAAAATGGTCACGAACAGCACGTTGCGGATCAACGGCATCATGGTTTGCGCGCGGGCGTTGGCAAGTCCTTTGCGCGAGCGCGTCAGGGCGTGGTGGATCGCGGTGTCGCTGAGGATCCAGATCAGCCAGGCAAACAACAAGGTCCCACCGAGGCCGAACAGCTTTACGGCTATTTCATGGCCTTCACCTTCGGTAAAGCGAATCATCGACAGGCCCCAGACCCGCAGCCCCAGTTCGATAAATACCAGCCACACCACCAGGTGCACCAGGGTGTAGACAAAGCCTTTGAGGCGCTCGGAATACAGCGCATGGCGCTTGTGCCCGCGGTGCGGCTTGAGGGCGTGGCGGCGCACCAGGCCGTTGATCACCATGCACAACACCAGCAGCACCGTGCACAGCAACGACTGGCGCAGGGCGGTGCTGGTGTCGCCGGCCGACAGGAAGGTGGCGAACAGTGAGATGCCCACCAGCAGAAGAGCCGGGATGTACCAGAAGGTGCCGATGATCGACAGAGTATCGGTGAGGGCGCGGCGGGTCAGTCGGCGCGACAGCGGCTGGTTGCGGATCAGGTGCGCAATCGGACGGCGGAACCGCAGGATAAACACCCCGGTGGACAACGCCGCCATGACATTGGCCACGGTCGCGGCGGTGTGGGCCAGATGCTGGCCGAGCGCGGCAACCAGGCGCGGGTCGCTCAAGGCTTCACCGAAGGCGGCAAAGCTGCCGATCCACCACAGCGGGCGGAACGCCTGATGGCGCAGGATATACAGGGCACGGTGGCGGTGCGGGCCGTCGAGTACGGAGAAGGCAATCACGCAGATGGCCGAGAAACAGGTGCCGACTACCAGGGCATAGGCCAGCACCATGGCCAGGGATTTGCCCAGGGAGGAAGGCAGGGCGTAGCTCAGGTACACCGTGATCACCAGGGCGATCAGCCATGGGCCCAGCTTGCGCAGGGCGAAGCGCAGCATGTCCCAGGTGCGCGGATGCTGCGGCAGCTCTTCGGGCAGGCCGAAACGCTCGCGCACCCGATGGCTGAGCCAGATCAGCGCAGCGGCCAGCAGGCTCCATACGGCCAGGATCACGGCAAAACCGAAGATGATCGGCAGCCATTCGCTGGCCGGCAGCATCAGGGCGCCCAGTTCATCCTTGGCCAGGTCGACTTCATTGGACCAGCGCCCCAGCGGGCTGTCGGCGCCGGAAAACTGCTGCTCAAAGCCCGACAGCGTACTGCCGATCAACCCGAGTACCCCGAGTTCGGCGGCGGGCTGGGCCTTTTGCGTGGCGGCGCGCAGTTTCTTCAGGTCGCTGAGCAACTGGGTGCGTTGCTGGTCGTTTTCCAGCGTCTTGATCACTTCGTCCAGCGACTGCCCCAGGGGCACTTCTGCCTGGGGTTGGATCTTGCTGGAGCCGCCCAGCATCCCGGGCAAGCCCACGGCTTGGGCGGGCATCACTGGCAGCAGCGTGAGCAGGGCGATCAGCAGGTAGCAGGGCAGGGCAAACAGACGGGAGAACACGAGGCGGTCAACCTTGAAAACGACGAATTGACCGAGTGTACGAGGCCGCTATGCCCAATGCGAGCGCATTTGTCACTGCGCCAGTTTGGCGAGGATCTTGTAGAGCACGGTGCCAAGGATCAACAGCATGCCGATCCACATGCCAAACACGCCCAGAGGCTTGTCACGAAAGTTGAAGCCGACCGCGAGCATGATCATGCCGATCACGATGGGGATCAGCATGGCGTGGAAGGAGGACATTGAGATCATGGCGGGGGCGGCCTTGTCGGACTGGAAGTTCTGACAAGTCTAGGCCGGATTGGCAGAAGTGCAGTTGATGTGAGTCAGATAGCCTTACATCTGTTTGGAAACCCATCGCGGGCAAGCCCGCTCCCACACTGAAATGCATTCACAGATCAAATGTGGGAGCGGGCTTGCCCGCGATGGGCGCGCCTCGGTCTCAGGGTAAATCGCGGCTGGCGTAGAACGCGCCCAGCACCTTGACCAGGTGCGCCAGGTCATGGCTGCCGCACAGCTCGCGGATCGAGTGCATGGCAAAGGTCGGCAAGCCGATGTCCACCGTGCGCACGCCCAGGTGGCTGGCGGTGATGGGGCCGATGGTCGAGCCACAGCCCATGTCGCTGCGCACCACGAAGCTCTGCACTGGCACTTCCTGGGCCATGCACAGGTGGCGGAAGAACCCGGCGGTTTCGCTGTTGGTGGCGTAGCGCTGGTTGCTGTTGACCTTGATCACCGGGCCGGCGTTGAGTTTCGGGCCGTGGTTGGCGTCGTGTTTCTCGGCGTAGTTGGGATGCACGCCGTGGGCGTTGTCTGCCGACACCAGCAGGGATTTCTGAATGGTGCGTACGAATTCTTCACCTTCGGGCAGCAGGCGACGCAGGGTCTGTTCCAGCATCGGGCCATCGGCGCCGCAGGCTGAGCAGGAACCGACTTCTTCGTGGTCGTTGCACACCAGCACGCAGGTTTCATCGGTGTCGCTGGTGAGCAAGGCTTGCAAACCGGCGTAGCACGACAGCAGGTTGTCCAGGCGCGCACCAGCGATAAAGTCGCCATTGAGGCCGATCACGGCGGCACTTTGGGTGTCGTAGAAACTCAGCTCGTAGTCGAGCACCACATCGGCATTCAACCCATGCTCGCGGGCCAACTGCTCGGTGAGCACGGCGCGAAAGTCCACGCGCTCGTCACCGGCAAACTGCGCGAGGATCGGCGGCAGCTCGGTCTGGGCATTGATCGCCCAGCCTTGGTTGGCTTCACGGTTGAGGTGAATGGCCAGGTTGGGAATGATGGCGATCGGCAGCTTGAAGTCGATCAGTTGGCTCTCGACCTTGCCATCGCGGCGGAAGGTGACACGCCCGGCCAGGGACAGGTCGCGGTCGAACCAGGGTGCCAGCAGCGCGCCGCCGTAGACTTCCACACCCAGTTGCCAGAAGCCCTGGCGTTGCAGCTCCGGCTGGGGCTTGACCCGCAGGCACGGGCTGTCGGTGTGGGCGCCGACCATGCGGATACCATCTTGCAGCGGCGATTGGCGGCCGAGCTTGAAGGCGATGATCGAGGAATCGTTGCGGGTCACGTAGTAGCGACCGTTGGCCTCAGTGGCCCAGGTGTCGCGCTCGTCGAGACGCTGGTAGCCGGCGGCTTCCAGGCGCTGGGCCAGGGCGGCAGTGGCATGAAAAGGAGTAGGGGAGGCCTTGAGGAAGTCGATCAGGCCTTGATTCAACGCTTCGCGCATAAATAGCTCCAGACAGCAGTGGCGAGAGTTTACCGTATTGGCCAGATATTTGGAGTGAGCGTGCAGGGTCGAGAACCACACCAAACCCTGTGGGAGCTGGCTTGCCTGCGATAGCGGTCTTTCTGTGCAAGATGTATTGGCTTGCACGCCGCTATCGCAGGCAAGCCAGCTCCCACATTTGACCGCATCCGCCCTTCAAAAAGGCGCTGGGCACTCGAAGCGCAGGCGCTCGCCGCTTTGCGGATGGGTGAAGCTGAGCATGCTTGCATGCAGGCACAGGCGTGGCCAGGCGGCCAAGGCTTGTTCATGGGCGTACAAGCCATCACCCAGCAACGGATGCCCGATGGACAACATATGCACGCGCAGCTGGTGCGAACGCCCGGTGATCGGTGTCAACTCCACGCGGCACCAGTCGCCGCAACGCTCCAGCACTTTCCAGAAGGTCAGCGCATGTTTGCCGAACTCATGGTCCACCACATGGCGGGGCTTGGTCGGCGGGTCGTAGCGCAGGGGCAGGTCGATGCTGCCGCTGTCCAGTGCCGGTTGGCCCCAGGCCAGGGCGGTGTAGGCCTTTTCTGTTTCGCGGTCGTGAAACTGGCGGGACAGTTCGCGGTGGGTATCCGCGTCCCGGGCCAGCAGGATGATCCCCGAAGTTTCCCAGTCCAGGCGATGGACGATGCGGGCTTCGGGGTAGCCGTTTTCCTGCAGGCGGGTGATCAGGCAGTCCTTGTTGTCGTCGGCGCGGCCAGGCACCGAGAGCAGCAGGGTGGGCTTGTTCACCACCAGGACAGCGTCGTCCTGATGCAGGATATGGATATTGGACAGCGGCATTAAACAGCCTCGTAACAAACACCAACGGCGGCTCCACTGACCGCCCCCTCACCCTGTAGGAGCGAGCTTGCTCGCGAAGAACTTATCGGCACTGCGTTCATTGAGGTTAAACGCGGTGTTCTCAGGTTTTTCGCGAGCAAGCTCGCTCCTACAGCAGTACAGGGCCAGGTAGCAGAGCCGCCGTGGCGACCGCCCGTTCGATCAACGATCGGGCAGGGTGATATTGAGTTCCAGAATCGAGCAGCTGCCGTCATTTTCCAGGGCGACATGCACGTCATCGTTGCCGATATTGACGTACTTGCGGATCACCTCGACCAGTTCCTTCTGCAAGGCTGGCAGGTAGTCCGGGGTGCTGCGTTGGCCGCGTTCGTGCGCCACGATGATCTGTAGACGCTCTTTCGCGACCGATGCGGTACTGGGTTTTTTGTTGGCGCGAAAGAAGTCGAGAAATTTCATTGTTTAGTTGCCTCCAAAGATACGCTCGAAGAATCCCTTCTTCTTGACATCGAGGAAGCGGTGTTCCACGGTCTTGCCCAGCAAGCGATCCACGGCATCGCTGTATGCCTGGCCGGCGTCGCTCTGGTCGTCGAGAATCACCGGTACGCCCTGGTTGGATGCTTTCAGCACGGCCTGGGATTCCGGGATCACGCCCAGTAGGGTCACGGCGAGAATTTCCTTCACGTCTTCAACACCGAGCATTTCGCCGTTGTTGACGCGCTCCGGGTTGTAGCGGGTGAGCAGCAGGTGTTCCTTGATCGGGTCCTGGCCTTCTTCGGCGCGCTTGGACTTGCTGGCCAACAGGCCGAGCATGCGGTCCGAGTCACGTACCGAGGACACTTCCGGGTTGGTCACCACGATGGCTTCGTCGGCGAAGTACATCGCCAGGTGAGCACCGGTTTCGATACCGGCCGGCGAATCGCATACTACGTATTCGAAGGTTTCCTTGAGCTCGGCGAGGACTTTGCCCACGCCTTCTTTGGTCAGCGCGTCTTTGTCGCGGGTCTGGCTGGCGGCCAGCACGTACAGGTTCTCAAGGCGCTTGTCCTTGATCAGGGCCTGTTGCAGGTTGGCTTCGCCGTTCACCACGTTGACGAAGTCATACACCACGCGACGCTCGCAGCCCATGATCAGGTCAAGGTTACGCAGGCCGACGTCGAAGTCGACGATGACTGTCTTGTGGCCGCGCAGAGCGAGGCCGGTACCGATAGCGGCGCTGGTGGTGGTCTTACCCACACCACCCTTGCCGGATGTAACCACGAGAATCTTGGCCAAGGTGTTTCACCCCTAAGGAAAAAGGACTTTCGGTCCCTGAAAAACATCTCTTGAAACTCGCCGCAGGCGGACAGCCTTTGCAGGAAAAGCCGAGGTTTCCATGGGGAAACACCAACTTCCAAAAAGTCCTACACAAGTCTTGCCGGTTTCGCTTTGCTATCAGAGTCTAGAGATGCTTGGAAAATGCGGCAGTATCCGTTAAAGACGGATGATGTTCAACACATCGCCCGACAGGTTGACCTGTACCGAAGCGCCCCACAGTGGATCGCGGCGCAAATCTTCGGAAACCTTGTACTGACCCGCGATGGAAACCAGCTCAGCGGTCAACTGCTGGCAAAAAATACGCGCCTTGGTATCACCCTTGATGCCGGCCAGGGCGCGTCCGCGCATCGGGCCGTATACATGGATGTTGCCATCGGCAAGAAGTTCCGCCCCCGGGCTGACCGAGGAGACCACCACAAGGTCGCCACCCTGGGCGTAAATCTGCTGCCCGCCGCGTACCGGCGAGGTGATGATCTTTGTAGGCCTGATCGCAGGCTCGGGTGGTTTTTCCGGTTTTTTCTTTTCTTCGCCGACCAATGGCTCCAGCGCACGCTCGCGGGCGCCGGACGGTGGCAGTACTGGCAGTTCAATGGCGATGGCGGCGGCGATGTCTTCGATGCGGCTGGCGCGAATCGCCAGTGTGCGCAGGCCGTGGGAACGGCATACGCGCATCAGGCCGGGCAAATCAATCACGCCCTGGCCAGCCGGCAGCTTGTCCAGCGCCAGCACCAGCGGGGCGTTGTTGAAGAAGTTCGGCGCCAGGGCGACCTTGGCGGCCAGTTGGCGGTCCAGGGCGTCGAGGTCATTGCGGGCCAGTTCCAGCACGGTAATGGCGAGCATGCTGCCTTTTAGCTGGAACACGGGATCTTGGTCTAGCGGTTCGGTTTGGCTCATGGTCGGCGAAAGCGGCTTGTCACGAAAAGTGTCGAGACTTATAACGAGAACACTCACCCGCCGCAAGCCGAGTCGAACCGTTGTAGAATGCGCGGCCCTTGTCTTTACCGGAATCTGTAATGGATCGCCCGCGTTTTCGAGCTGTATTTCTTCACCCGCGTTTTTGGCTGCTATGGCTGGGGCTCGGCCTGCTGTGGCTGGTCACTCAATTGCCGTATCGGGCGCTGTTGACCATTGGTCGCCTGCTGGGCGCGGGCATGTACCGTGTGGCCGGTGATCGTCGCCGTATCGCGGCGCGCAACCTTGAGCTGTGCTTTCCGGAAAAATCGGCCAAGGAACGCAAACGCCTGCTCAAGGAAAACTTCGCTTCCACCGGCATCGCCTTCTTTGAAATGGCCATGAGCTGGTGGTGGCCCAAGCCGCGCCTGGCGCGCCTGGCCCATGTCGAAGGGCTGGAGCACCTCACGCAGGCGCAGTTGGAAGGCAAGGGCGTGATTCTCATGGCGCTGCACTTCACCACCCTGGAAATCGGCGCGGCGCTGCTGGGGCAAAAGCACACCATTGACGGCATGTACCGCGAGCACGGCAACCCGTTGTTCGACTTTATCCAGCGCCGTGGCCGCGAACGCCATAACCTCGACTCCCTGGCCGTGGAGCGTGACGACGTGCGCGGCATGCTCAAGCTGCTGCGCTCCGGCCGGGCCATCTGGTACGCGCCAGACCAGGACTACGGCGCCAAGCAAAGTATCTTCGTGCCGCTGTTCGGCATCCAGGCCGCCACCGTCACCGCCACCAGCAAGTTCGCCCGCCTGGGCAAGGCGCTGGTGGTGCCGTTTACCCAGGAGCGCCTGGCTGACGGCAGCGGTTACCGCCTGGTAATCCATGCGCCGCTGACCGACTTCCCGGGTGAAACCGACGAGGTCGACTGCCTGCGCATCAACCAGTGGGTCGAAGCCTCGGTGCGCGAATGCCCCGAGCAATACCTGTGGACGCACCGCCGGTTCAAGAGCCGGCCACCGGGTGAGCCCAAGTTGTACGAAAAGCGCCGTCGATAACCCCAACCCCTTCTCACATGGAGTGACGCAATGCGCCCAGCGGAACCGGTCACAGGTTTGATTCTTTCCGGCGGCGGGGCGCGCGCGGCGTATCAGGT
>NZ_WKCD01000252.1:0-8057 GCF_021606625.1 Pseudomonas sp. PA-4-8C | reverse complement strand
GTTGAGCATGATCTCGACCACGTCCGGATCTTCGAGCGCGGCGGCGATCACCGGCCCCATCGCCGTGCGCAACATGCGAATACGCCGATCCAGCGAGGCGACGATGAAGGACTTCGGCGCGGCACTCATGAAACTCGCTCCCGTGCGTCGTCCGGGGCAGCCTCATCCATGCGCGGGCCGTCCGGGTGCAACTCCTCCACCACGTCGCGCACCAGGCTGCGACCCCGCAGCAGATGGCGACCGAGCTGCTCGACGAACTGCTCGAAGCGCGCCCTGCCCTGGGCCTTGGCCGCCTCTTGATGCGCCTCGGGCACCGGCGTGCTGACGGTCAGGAAGTAGCGTACGAACAGCGCAAGCGTCTCGATCTCGATGATCTGGTCGCGCTCCAGGCGTTCAAATTGCCGCGACAGGCGATCCAACCGCTTGGCGATGGCGGCCTCGCGCTGGTTGCCTGCCTCCGGCGACAGCCAGGAGGCCAGGGCTGCTGCGACGATGGAGGACTTGGACACGCCCTTCTTGGCGGCCAACTCGTCTAGGCGGCGGGCATGCTCGGGCTGGATGAACAGGTTGAGGCGGTACTGGCTCATAGCTGGACTCCGTCGTCGGGGTCGAGTGCAGCCAGCCGGGCGACGCGCTGCATGGCAGGATCGAACTGGCGAGGGAGAACGGGCTGCAGGTCGTCGTCATCGAGCAGCGCCAGGTCGCTGCAGGCAGGTTCCTGCTCCGGGTTGTAGGCGACGGTCTCAGACAGTTCGGGCTGACGGCGAGGCCCACCCTCTTCGGCAGTGGCCGCCGAGTCATCGCCGAGCCCAGGGGCCACTGGCGCTACCGGAACAGCCAAACCACTCCAATCATCCGTACGCGCCGGCGGTGCGTCGGCATAGCGCCCGGCTGCGAGAGTCGGCGGAGCCAGAACGCGACGCTTGAAGTTGGCATCACTGTAATAACGCAGCTTCCTGGCCCGGATCGGCGCGACGCTGGACACCATCACCACGGCCTCTTCGGGCGGCAGTTGCATCACCTCGCCCGGCGTCAGCAGCGGCCGCGCAGTCTCCTGGCGCGACACCATCAGGTGTCCCAGCCACGGCGCAAGCCGGTGACCCGCGTAGTTGCGCTGCGCGCGCAGTTCGGTCGCCGTACCCAGGGTTTCGGAAATGCGCTTGGCGGTGCGTTCGTCGTTGGTGGCGAAGGTCACGCGCACATGGCAGTTGTCGAGGATGGAATGGTTCTGCCCGTAGGCCTTGTCGATCTGGTTGAGCGACTGCGAGATCAGGAACGCCCGCAGGCCGTAGCCGGCCATGAACGCCAGGGCCGACTCGAAGAAGTCCAGCCGCCCCAGCGCGGGGAACTCGTCGAGCATCAGTAGCAGCTTGTGACGACGCTCCACGCCATCGCTGCCGTCGAGTGATTCGGTCAGACGCCGGCCGATCTGGTTGAGGATCAGCCGGATCAGCGGCTTGGTGCGGCTGATGTCCGAAGGCGGTACCACCAGGTACAGCGATACCGGATGCTCGGCGGCGATCAGGTCGGCGATGCGCCAGTCGCAACGCGAGGTGACCTCGGCCACCGTGGGGTCGCGGTACAGCCCCAGGAACGACATGGCGGTACTCAACACCCCCGAGCGCTCGTTCTCGCTCTTGTTCAGCACTTCGCGGGCGGCGGACGCCACCACCGGATGCGTGCCATCGCCCAGATGCCGCGTCGTCATCATCTGGTTCAGCGTCACCTCGAACGGACACGCCGGATCGCTCAGGAAGTTGGCGACGCCGCGTAGCGTCTTGTCCTCGCCCGCGTAGAGCACGTGCAGGATGGCTCCGACCAGCAGCGCGTGCGAAGTCTTCTCCCAGTGGTTGCGGCGCTCCAACGCGCCTTCCGGGTCGACCAGGATGTCCGCGATGTTCTGCACATCACGTACCTCGTGATCGCCCCGGCGCACTTCCAGCAGAGGGTTGTAGGCGGCGGACCTTGCATCGGTGGGGTTGAACAACAGGCAGTACGAGAAACGCGAACGCCAACCTGCGGTGAGGCTCCAGTTCTCACCCTTGATGTCGTGGATGACGGCCGAGGCTGGCCAACTCAGCAGCGTGGGAACCACCAGACCCACGCCCTTGCCCGATCGAGTCGGCGCGAAGGCCAGGATATGTTCCGGCCCTTCGTGGCGCAGGTACTGGCTGCCATGCAGCCCGAGAAAGACACCCGCCGGCCGGTCCAGGCCCGCCGAATGGATGTCGGCAGCCTCGGCCCAGCGTGCCGAACCATAGGTCGTAACCTGGCGCGACTGACGCGCGCGCCAGACCGACATAGCGATGGCGATGCCCACAGCCACCATGCCGCTGGTGCCGGCAATGGCACCAGCGATGTCGAAAACCTGCGGTGCATAGGCACCGAAGAAGAACCACCAGTCAAACAGTCGCCAGGGGTGATAGACCGGCGTGCCGAAGCAGTAAAACCAGGGCGAGCCCAGGCGTACTTGATAGCCCAGGGCGGCGGCTGTCCATTGTGTGGCGGCCCACACGCCGGCGATCACGATGCCAAATACAGCGGCGATCTGTCCGAACAGAACGTTCGTCCCTTGCATATCCCTGCTCCGACTTCCCGTTAATACAGCCCGTAAAGCTGGCTGCATGGTCGAGATTCGGTGCCGGGTCAGTGCCGGTCAAAGACCTTTATCGGGACAAAACTGGACTGGAACGCATCAATTCATGCGAGAGCGAATGGAGAGAAGCCACCGCAAGCGCGGGCGCATTGCGGCGTGTCGGGCGAAAAAATGAGAGGTTCGTGGCGGACCGCCCACGATCAGAACTTGGGCGGCTCTTTCGGCGGTGTGTAGGGCACTGTTCCATCGCCATAGAACCGTTTGCGCGTAGCCTCGGCGACGCGATTGCACAACCCGTCACCCAGCTTGGCGCGATCCAGCTTGCACTGCTCGCGCAGCTCCTTCAGCCGCACTGGATCGGCCGTGAGTTCATCAACCGTGGCCAACGCCGACGGCACCGGTACGTCGGGCTGGCCGCAGGCCGCAAGGGCCAGGACACATAGAAACGGCATGACCTTCTTCATGGCTCGATTTCCTCCAAGGTATCGGTCTGGCTGGGTGATCTGGACTAGGCGTCCTCCGAAGATTCGATGGCTTCTACCCGCGCGATGAAGCGGACCAGCGTCGCCGATGGCTCGCGCGTCGAATGCAGCAGGTAGGTCGTAAGTTCTGGAGAACAGCCCGCCAATGGGCGACCGACAATGCCGGACTCTCGGCTGGCCGCGATACACGACTCGCCGGTTAACCCCAAGGCAAAACCTGCCGCCACAAGCGCCATCATCAGATCACAGGAGGCCACCTGCTCCGCGACCAGCGGCTCCGCTCCCGCCTGGCGCAGGAAGCGCTCGACCTGGCGCGCAT
Source organism: Pseudomonas sp. PA-4-8C (assembly GCF_021606625.1). Classification (NCBI taxonomy): domain Bacteria; kingdom Pseudomonadati; phylum Pseudomonadota; class Gammaproteobacteria; order Pseudomonadales; family Pseudomonadaceae; genus Pseudomonas; species Pseudomonas sp. PA-4-8C. The sequence continues at coordinate 4,660 of NZ_WKCD01000252.1, read as the reverse complement.
GGCCTTCGCAAGCTTGTGGGTCACACAACACCAGCGGATAACGCAGCAATTCCTCCAACGGAATGTGCTTGTGGGACAGGATGGGATGGCGCTCCGGCACTGCCACCATCAGCGGATCGCTCCAGGCCGGAGTGGCGACGATGCCATCCCCGACCTCATCCGACTGGGCAAACCCCGCGTCATACAGATCGTCGTGCAGCCCCTTGATCTGCCGCGACAACGGCACTTCAGACAGGCGAATCTCGACTTCCGGTTCCTCTTGCCGACATAGCGCCAGGAACGAGGAAAAACGCGACGGGGAGATCCCATCCGAGAGAGCCACCCGCAGTTGACCACAGAACCCGTTGGCCGCAGCCTTCACGCTATTCTTCGCCTGCTGCAAAGCTGTGAAGACACGTGGCACATGCTCCAGAAACAGTCGCCCAGCATGCGTAAGCCTCGTGCTCCGCGTGGTCCGCAAGAAGAGCTGCGTGCCCAGTTCTTCCTCAAGCTCCTTGATCGCACGCGATAACGGTGACTGCTCGATGTGCAACCGCTCAGCCGCTCGCGCAAAGTGCAGCTCCTCGGCAACAGCAAGGAAACAGCGAAGATGCCGCAACTCCATGCACATTATCTCCTTCGGTGTGTCGCTGGCCGGCCATAGAATCTGGGATTCCACCAATCGACGCACTACTTGGCAGTAGCCCCATGCCACGTACCATTTCCAGCGGCAGATTACCGACAGCGCTGTTGATCGTTACGTCGTTTGTACAGGAGTCCTCTACTAAGTGGCCCTGTCAGAGATACTAGAAAATCAGTCAAAGACAGCTATCCCTCGGGCCGGCAGGTTCATGCCACAAGCAGTTCCAACATGTAGGGAGCTGATCCGGAACCACGAGGTTGTCGACGAAGCGCGTGCTCTTGTCGAAGGTGATGAATCCAGAGCGGTTATGCTCTGGGTGCTTCCTAGCCTCAAAGGATGATGAATAACATCCAGATGAGCGCGCGCCGCCCAAATCCAATCCCAGGGAGAGATCGATGACTCTCCAGTCCGTTTTCGATTACCGAAGTCCGTACGCATACTTGGCCAACACCCGTCTGCCAGAGCTGAACACCCCCATCAGCTACTCGTACGACCCAGTTTCCTATTCAGAATGAAATACCGAAGCTTACAGCGACGAAGTCACGGTCAATAGTCGGGTTGAAGTCTCCACCGAAGAAGTCCGTGTATGAAAGGCTCGCGCTGTAAGTATTTCCATAATCTGCATCTAAGCCGACACTGATCGCTTTGGCCCCTTCATTAAAAACTGGGCCATAGCCATCAACATCATGAGACCACGAAAGGTTAGGCTTAAGATTGATACCGGCAATTACATTGTTGTAATCCCATACAGCGCGAGCACGATAACCCCAAGAAGTGTTGGTGTAAAATCCGTGGACGCCATATGCTGCTTGGGCCGCAACATTGGAAGCGTCATCTCCATAGGGTGAGCCATAAATACTGTCTCGACCATAACGAATTTCGCTTTGGCTTTCTAAGCCACCGATGTGAGTTACGCCGAACTCACCAATTAGGGTCAAACGATCCGCACCCATAAATTGATCCAGAAAATGAACCAGGGTTGTTTGCGCCTGAGTCACCTCCTTTCGTACGTAGCCTTGCTGGATATCACCAGCGCGCTCCAGTCCCCCATCAATGCCTCCTGAGGCCAACCCCGCTGCAACGCTGGTCACCAGCTTGGCAATTTGGTCAGTTCCATTAATCTGTAGCGGCTGATTAGGTCTGTAACTAATCTCACCAGTCCAGGCTGTACCTGTTGGCAAAGTTGTAGAAAAACTCAAGCCGTACAGTTGAATATCTTCTGGATATTCAAGGAAGTAATTACCTCGCCCGACAAGAATGGGTGCCGCTAGTGCTCCGCCAAGAATGGTGGTCGCAGCTATTATATCTGTAGCGGAGGCATTTTGTACGCTTAGATAGGGGGTGCGGCTGTGATAGTTGATGAAATAGGCCGCATACTCTGCTTCTCCACCCATCCAGCGCAGAGCAGTGCCGAACTGGCCGCTGTCCCGAGCATCGCGATCACCGCCGCGTGGAACAATAAGGCCCTCCGGTTCTAAGTCAACTCCTAATGCAGACAGCTGCTGCTGTACCCCCATTAGAGCGCCGACTGCTTCGGCATCAAATATATGAAAATTTTCGTCACACCCTTCAGCAGCGATATCGGAGCCTGAAAAAAATGTACCACAGTTATCTAACACTGTTTGATCCCATTCCAACTGGTAGAAGGCTTCGGCTGTCAATTGATCAGTCAGATTCTGTGAGGCATAAAACATGTTAACAGGTATCAGTCCCTCCTTAATCTCAGCTCCCGGCCGGCGGAACGCCGCTACATCGATCGGATTAATAGAATTGATTCCATTCTGAATAAACGTGCTCTCCCCCCAGTTCACCACCTGCTTGCCTAATCGGAGTGTTCCGAATATATCTCCGAAGGAATAATTGTGATAGATGAACGCATCGAGCACCTGGGCACCTGATGACTGTGCAGCCTGTTTACGGCCATGATCACTGATTTCCTTCCAAGTACGGCTTTCGTCCTTCAACTCGAAGTCGTACCAATACTTGCCTCGCATGAAAAAACCTGTATCTCCATATTTTAGCTCTAGATCGTGGATTCCTTTAAAAATCTTAGATGTCGTTTCGCCCTTCTTAAAATTCAATCGACCGTCGTCGCCGCTCTGTGTAAATCCAGTGCCACCATTCGAGCTACCAATCAAGTCAGGATCCGCCCCACGCGCGGACATAATGGCACCTATTGAGAGCGATGAGTCTAGCTGCCCCTCGATTTCTCCGATGTTAAAAGTCACTGCATACGTCTGCGCGCTTATAAGCACAGACAGAAAAAGTGCAGAGGAAAGCTTTCCGGCGCATAGACGATTGGTATTCATAATGGTTTTTCCTTATTGTTCTGGATGCATCGCATGGGATTTCGCCCGAGCAAAGGCCGCTCTGCATTATCTGAACTCGCCAGTGCAGAGCGGTTGGTGTCGTTAGTTATCTTACTTAGGCTCGAGCAGGCATCCTTGATGCCCATGACATGGGATTAACGAACGCCTGAATTTCTTAATGCCGCTGGTGTAAACTCAGACGAAGACAAGCCAATACCGTACTCAACCCCGTGCTTTTCTTCATTGTTCATGCCTATGGCAAGGTAGCGACCAGCGATCAAGTCATTAAGCGTTTCGAATGCATACATGGGCACTTGTGCTTTGTACTGCTGGATCAGCATGGCCTGACCAACTCGCCATAGTTGACCTCGGGCGTCGTACTGCTCCGAAAGTGCAATTTGCCAGCTATCTTCATCAAGAAAGAAGCGCCGTTTCGCATAGATGTGGCGCTCTCCCTGCTTCAGACTCGCTTCCACCTCCCAAACCCGGTGCAATTCATAACGCGCCAGATCTTGATTGGTATGCCCAGGCTTAACTATATCGCTATATTTTAAGCCATTAGAAGCTAGCTTATAGTTGTTATAAGGTATATATAGCTCTCGCTTGCCTATCAAGCGCCACTCATAGCGATTTGGCGCACCATTATACATATCAAAGTTATCAGTCGTTGCTAGGCCATCGGCCGCCGTGCCAGGCCCGTCATATGCTACTTGCGGTGCGCGACGAACTCGACGCTGACCAGCATTGTATTGCCACGCTGCGCGCGGCTCAGTGATTTGGTCGATTGACTCATGAACCAGAAGCACATTTCCAGCCAACCGTGATGGCGAAGTTACTCGTTGAGTGTAATATAACAACACGTTCGAGGAGTCACCTCCCATATCTTTCAAGCCGTCTGGAAATCCGACTTTATCTTCAAAACGAATAACCGTGTAATCGCCCGATGCCTGCGGAGTGACTTGGACAACGCTGCGACGTAACGTACCCCCTCGATATCGGGTAATGTGATTCCATATGGCTTCAAGTCCGCTTTGGGGGATGGGAAACGCGTAGTATCGGCTTTCCGAAAAGCCCTTTAAACCGCTTCCACCCTCAAGTGTCTCCGTTTTCAACGCGCTGATCTTGATCGCTTTGTAAATCCTGTCAGGCAAAGCTGTGGTGCGGTGACTTGGATAAACAAGCATCCGATATGTTTCAGGGTAACGCTTGAATAGCGCCACCTGCCCCTCAGACAGATTAGACTTATATTTCTCTAGATTCTGCGACGTGATAATAAATAGCGGCTTTTCGTTAGCAAACGGGTCTTCAAGAAAATCGTTATCGCTTTTACCACTATCTTTGGATAACCCACCAGTCCACGGAGGAATGGTACCAGCGGCATTACCAGCCATCTCAGCCCCTGTGGGAGTAAGATCTTTCCCTAGGCGACTCGCCTCTTCTTCGGATACAGCGGCACTTGCACTGGCCACAATACAAAGCAGTGAAACACAAAAAAAATATTTTATTATATTCATGCTGGCAACCCTCATACATTACTGCATTGCAAAACAAGCTCTTATCGCACTTGCCGATGCCATTAGTTAACTTAACCCTGATGTACGGCAGGGCGGACTCAAGTTCCAAGTGCAACAGTCAGTTGACCGTATTCAAGTTATTGGTCGCCAGGAGCTGCAGGTGCTCGGTCAGCACCTCTATGGGGAATTTCCAGCCCAGGGTTTGGCGCGGCCGC
>NZ_WKCD01000251.1:0-8101 GCF_021606625.1 Pseudomonas sp. PA-4-8C | reverse complement strand
CTCCCACCCTTCTCATTAAGGTGTCTACCTATGTCGGCACCTAACGACACTCACCAGCTCGCACTGGACAGATTCCTGCGCGAACAACCGCAGGTCGCTGCCGAGCTGGACAGCCTTAACCCACTGGTAGCCCAGGCCAGGGGCGAAACCCTGGCGCAGTATCGCGCCGAACGGCTGCATGAGGCTTTCGAAGCGTACGCTGAACAGCAAAAGCTGTTCGCCTGGGAATTGACCCTCAAGCTGACGGCCGACTCCACCGAAACCTTCGAGGCTCAGCGCCGCGAAGTGCATAAAGAAGTCGCGCAAATGGCGGGCATGGACTGGGCGCAGTACTGCCAGTTGCACGGCTTGGCCGTTTGACCTTTGCCCTACATGCACCAGCGTGCTCGGTTACGCCCCATGACGTGACGCAACTCGGCCACCGTTATGCTTCGGTGCTGCGGGTCTATCGCCAACGCGGCCTGTAACGCTGCCCAGCAATGCCTGGGCAACTGCGCGGGTCGGGGCAGCCGGTCTGTAAAGGCGCGCTTGCCAACGCGACTGCCGTGGGCCAGTTCGTACAGGATGCAGGCCACGCCGTAAAGGTCGGCGGCAGCGGTCAGCGCACCGCCGGCCAACAGTTCCGGGGCGGCGTAGGCAGGTGTCCAGGCATTGAAACGACTGCGGCTGACACTCGGCAACCCTACGGCAGCCTCTGCTTGAGCATGGCCCAGGCCAAAATCGAACAAGCGCACGCCCTCCTCGCCCACCATGACATTGGCGGGTTTGACGTCACCGTGCAGAACATCTTGCTGGTGGGTGTAAACCAGCGCATCCAGTAACTGCAAGGCGATAGGGCGCAACTCCCGCCAGGGCAAGCCATAGGGGCACTCCAGCAGCAGGCGGTCCAGCGTCACCCCTTGTAGCAACTCCATGGTGAAAAACGCGACGTGGCTGTGTGTATCGACCTCAAACGAAAACACCCGTACCACACGCTCATGCCGAAGGCTGCGGGCCAAGGCAAACTCGCGGTACAACAACACATGGGCGTCGGGGCACTGGGAAATGGGTTCGTCGAGTAGCTTGATCGCTACCTTGGAACAGGGTTCGCCCAACTGCTCGTGCAACAGGTCGCGCGCGCGGTACACCCTGCCCATACCACCGCTGCCCAAGACACGTTCAAGGTGATAACGCCCAGCCAATAAACGGGAAGATGAAGCTGTCGAGTTCAAGGCTGCACCACGACCGCGGTCAGGTCATCACGTACCGGCCTGCGCAACGCCCCTGCAAATAGCCGTTCCACTGCCCGTTGAGGCGTGCCCATGCTCAACGCCCGCCCCAGGTCAACGTGGCTGAGGCCCTGATACAAGCCATCACTGCACAACAAAAACACGTCCCCTGGGCGGGTGCGCAGTTCCAGTACTTCAAGGTGCAAACGCGAACGCGCGCCAACGGCCCGGGTCAAGGCCCTGGCACCCGGGTAGGCCTGGGCTTGCGCCGCACTCAACTGCCGCTCGTCCATAAGGCGCTGCAGCAGCGAGTGGTCCTTCGACAACTGATAAAGGCTCTGGTCGCGCCATAGATAGCAACGACTGTCCCCCGCCCATAGGCAGGCTGCCCGGCCCTTCTCCAGCAACAGGGCAACCACGGTGCTGCCCATCGTCACGTCACCGCTTGCGCCAGGCTCTGTCCATGCGCGCCTCACCCCTTGGTTGACGTCCTGCAACCTGTGGCGAATCGCCTGAATACGTTGGTCAAGGTTGCCGTTCGCCGACACTGACGCCAACTGGCTGACCACCCACTGGCTGGCGACATCCCCGTGCCGATACCCGCCCATGCCGTCCGCCACCGCCCAGCAACCCGCGCGCGGGTTGTCCAGGAACGCATCCTCATTGCGCAACCGCGCCTGGCCTCGCTGCGTGCGCCCGGCGCTGCGCCACGGGGCCTCCATCGGGTTCACAGCTGCTCCGGCAGGCGAAAGGTACGCCATGAGTCCATGTCAAACGGGCCAGGTGTACGCTGGCTGGTGAGCCGGTAATTGGCACGCAGGCCGGCGAGGTCTGCCTTGAGGATCTGTATATTTCGGCCACTGGCGGGCTCTTTCTGCAGCAGATCCAGAAACCGGAACAACGACCACGCCCCGGTGTTCTTTTCGATACCCAAGGGTCGCTGCTCCGTGCCTCTCTCCAGAACGAGGCTGCTGCGCCCATTGTCTGCATCGGTGGGCCAATGGAACGCCATGGGTACGATCGGACCGTGGCGATACTCCAATTGCTGGTCGCCAAACCGCAGGATCGCACGGCTGACCGATGGGTCCAGGCTGTAGGGCGCCAAGGTGAATCGCACAGATAACTCCCCCGCGTCTTCGGTAAAAAAGCTGCGGCGGATGACCTGAGTTTTCATCAATTGCTCCAGCAGCGCACGCGAAACCGGCAAACTCTGGCCATCCAGCCCACGCAGTCGGTAGCGGCTGCCGTCGACGCTGATAAAAGGCCGCAGGTAGCCCTCATAAAAGCGCGCCATTACCCCGCGTGGCTTGAAGAACTCCTGAAAATCGTGAAGGGCGACCTCACTGCTGGCGTGCGCATTGAATGGGTAACGTCGGCCTATCGCCTTGGCGTAAAGGCTATGCACCTCGCTCTGATAACGTTGGTTGACGTGCACATAGGCCTGTTCCAGCAGATGCCGCCAACTGTCATCGGCCACACCTTCGAGCCAGCCGGCAACGGGCAGCGGCAGGCGCGCGGCGGCGTCACGCAGATTGCCCAATGCATCCTGCTGGCCCTCCATGCGCTGCCTGGCGCGCAGGAAAGCCGCCTGCTCGGGTGCGCTGTCACGGTTCAATGCCGTCAGTTGCAGGTGTACTTCATCCAGCAGGCGCAACGCCTGAGTCAGCTCTACGCCGGGGTTTTGCTGCTCATCCAGCAATTGATGCAAAGGCTCAAAGCGGCGCTGCAAGGCGCGCCGCGGCGCCTCGACAATAGCCGTCTGCCCTGCCGTCAACCGCGACTTGGCCATCTCGCCCAGGTCTACCGACTGCTGGGCCACTTTGTCCAGCAGCCCATGGCCTGGCAACAGGCGCGTGTTTTCACGCACCTGTTGCAACAGACGAATCAAGGGCGATTGCGCTGACGTCAGGTTCATCAGTTGCTCGGCATCCTGGCGCAGGTTGTCGGTCTCTTGCAGCCTGACTCGGCCAAGCGCATCGCTCCAGGCATCGGCATACTCGCTGAAATAGCGCTGCTGCAATTCAGCCATCAGGCGCCGCAAGTCCTGAGGCCCCAGGTCGGAGCCCTGCCCGAGTACCCAGTTGTCCTGGGTGATGGCGTTGACCAAGCGCGGGCCCTGCGCCTCGAAGTACTGCACATAGCGTTTGGTATAGAACCCCGGCACAGGCGGGTCGATAGCGGCGAACACCTTACCCTCGGCCAGCCGCAACGGTTCCAGGCCGCGCGCTTGTTCGCGCAATACCCGATAGACCCCATCGGCCAACGATTCACCCCTCAGCGCTTCACGGGCCTGGGCCAGCCGTTCCTGGTTGAGTGACACCACAAAGGGTTGCTCCAGCAACCTCGCAAGATGCACATTGAGGCGCTTCTGTGTTGGCATATCCCCGGCAAATCGCACCGACCAAAGGCTCGCAATATGTTCTGCCAGCCAGGTCGTGTCACGGCGTTCGCGCAGATTGAGCATCAGGTAGGCCCGCAGGTCGTCGAGCAGCCGCTCCCGGTCCCCGAGACTGGCAATTACCTGTTCTTCCAATTGGGCGGCTGTCCAGGCCAGAAATGGCTTTTGCAGCGCGTGATCATAGGCTTGATCGACGCTGGGACGGCTCAGTTCGCCCTGATACAGTCCGGTGCGCTCCACCAGGCGTACATCTGCCGGCTCTGGAAAAACCTGGGTCGCCGCCAGTCGCGCGTCCAACAGCGCCAACAGCGCCGTGCTTTCATCGCCGGCCGCAAGGGCGAGCGGCGGGTGTGAGGTCAGCGCCGCCAATTGCGCCAAGCGTTGGTGGTTGACGGAGTAACTGTGCCCCCATAGCCCGCCGACACCGCCAATAACCAGCGCCGCAGCCATCGCCTGCGCGCCCTGGCGCCAACGCAGACGTTGCTGTTCCTGAGCCTGCAAACCCGCAAGGTCGGCCTCGGCGAAGATCACCTGGCTGAACAGGCCCTGCACAAAGCGCGGGTGCCTGCCATCGGCGCAGGTCAAGAAGAACCCTCGCAAACCGTTGATGGGTTGGTAGCGATGAGCGCAAAACGCCATGTCAACGAACAGGCTGACGCGCTCCCCCATTCGTGCTGCCTGCTGGGGAAACTCCAGCATCTGCCCACGTCGCTCGACATTGCGCTCCTGATGCAATCGCCCAATCAGTTCACTGTTCAAGCGTTGCAATAATCGCTCGACCGCCTGACGAACCTGCGTCGTGTCAGTACCCTCGGCGCAGGCATGCAGGTGCTGCCCAAGCACACTGTCGGCACTTTCTCCAAGGGGTGAGTCGAAGTACTCAGCGAATCCCGGCAACTGGTCGGCGTGGGTCAACACCAGGTAAATCGGCACATCCACATGCAGCGTCTGTTGGATCTCCTGCAAGCGCGAATGTACGCGGCGGGCATGATGATCCAGGTCGTATTCAGTGGCGCTCGCCAGCGTATCGGCCGATAACGTCACCACCACACCGCTGAGCGGGCGCACTCGGCGACGCCGCCTAAGCAGTTGCAGCAAGGTAGCCCAACCTGCGGCGTCCACTGAACGGTCGGGCTGGGTAAGGTAGCGTCCCGGGGTGTCAATCAGGACACCTTCGTCGCCGAAATACCAGTCACAATGGGCACTGCTACCGATCGGCCGCGCTTGCGCGTGATCCAGCGCCAGCGGTAAGCCCGCTGCCGCCAGCAACTGCGTCTTGCCACTGCCCGGTTCACCGATCAACAGGTACCAAGGCAACTCATGACGCCAACGTGCGTTACGCTCTCCATAATGGCGGGACGTCTTGAGCAGGTGCACGGCTTTCTTGAACCGACTGCGCAGGTGTCGGCGTTCGTCCTCCACCCCCGTCATCGGCTGCTGGCGCGCCTCGCGCTCCGGCCTTTGGCGCCAGGCGGCAAAACCGGGCCCCGCAAACGCCATCGCCAGTCCCCATAGCAAGAACACACTGCTGATGGTGACCAGCCGCGCAGTCGCCCCGGCCCAGATACGGTGGTCATCCACCGCCAGCAGCGGCCCCAAAAACCACACCATTGCCGCACAGGACAGCACCAGCAACAGGCTCCACACCCAAATCCTGCCCAGCACGGTGCCCATCCCCTTGAAGAATGCGATCATTCAATGCTCCCAGCGTTTACAAAGGCGTGCGGAGCAGATCCGACGCCGACAGTTGAAGGGGTTGCAGCGCGTGCGTACGCTCGTTGCTCAGTACCCAGGCAAACCCTGTGTACATCGCCAGCACACATACCAAGGTGAGGCCGACCCACCAAGTGGCAGGGATGACACGCACCAGCTTGCGCCGTTCGGCCTTTGGCTGGGCAGGCAGTTGCGCTACCGCCGCCGGTTCCCCACGTACATGCCTGATCTGGCGATACAACGCATCGCGCACCGCCTCAAGTTGCGACACGCCCCGCTCCATCACCCGGTATTTGCCTTCGAACCCCAGGGACAGGCACAGGTACAGCAACTCCAGCATCGCCAGGTGCTTCACCGGGTCGCGCGTGAGGCGCTCCAGCAACTGGAACACTTTTTCGCCGCCAAAGGTTTCGTTATGAAAGCGGCTCAACAGGCTCATCTTCGACCATTCGCTTTGCGCCCCCCACGGGGTCGTCACCACCGCCTCATCGATCACGCTGCACAACACATAGCGTGCCGACATGACCTGGCTGTTCTCCACGCCGCCCTGCAAGGCGCGGGTTTCGAACTGAGTCACCGCCAACGCTAACCGATCGTTGAGTGTGCCCAGGTTTTCACGGCCGGAGCAGACCCTGAGCCCTATAACTTCAAACAATACCGCCCAGGCTGCGGCAACCAGCGGGTTGAGCCCTGCCTGAAAGCTCTGGGTATCGAGCCTGTGGCCCGCGTAGATCATGCGGTCTTCCAACTGTTCGTAGCGCGGCGGCGACGGGAAATCCGTCAACGGCCCCTGGGCAGGCTCATGAGTCTCCCGGTCGAGCAGGACGGTTTTTTCATCCTGGGTGTATTCACTGTCCATGGCATTCAGTTCCTGATGGCCCAGAAGTCGAGTTCAAGCCCGGTGAATTCACCCCCTACGTGGAAAGCGAAACCGCCCGACTGCTCCAGTTGCGCGATATCACGGGGGCTCATATCGAGCATGAAATAGGTCTTGCCGGCATGGAACGGAATCTGTCGCGGCGCCACTGGCAAGGGTTTGACCTTGATACCGGCCAAGTGCAGGTTGACCAACTCGCGTATGCGCTCAACCGGCGCGACTTTCAGGTGTGCCGGCAGGCGCTGGCGTAGTTCATGCGCCTCACACTGCGCGGTGGCTGCCAGGATGAAGGTGGCGGTGCCCAGCAGTTTCAACTCGCTGACCGGGCATACCAGAACGCCGTATTGGCGTGGCTGCAATGTCAACTCGATCGCCTGTTGCTCCAGCACCACCGACAGCGCCATGCGCAACTGCGCCATCAGAGCGCGAAAACTGGCGCCCTGATCATCGTGTTGGTAATGAACATCCAACTGCGCGCGTTTGCTGTCAGTGGTGAAGGTTGATAGCTCCCCAAGCAGCGACACCAGCGCACGGAACACCGCTTCGGGCCGCACCCGCGCCTGGCTCAGGCAGTGGCGCAGCTCCAGCTCGCTACGATTGATCACTTGCAGCATCAGGAAATCGACGATGTGCGTGCCTGCGGCTGTGCTCTCGCCACGAATGCGCGCCGCGATGGCATCGCCCCGGCTGGCAAGCAGGCCAATTACCTCCTTGAGGCACGACGCCACGTACCCGTGCTCCTGCACGAAGATAAACGTCGGGATGAACGCCGTATCCAGATTCACGCCGCCCTCATTGCTGGCGTTCAGTACCTGGGCCACCTTGAGCTTGACGAAGTGCTGGTCACCCGGCTGTTCACCCAGCACAAGACGTAAATCCGGGCGCGCGCAGTGGATTCGGCAACGCGTATCCACGCCCACGTTGGAGTCTCCCACTTCCACTTCACAGCTGAGGTAGCGCGCCAACACCTCGCTTTGCGCAGGCTGGCGGACCTCAAGGTGACTGCCGCTGGCCAGCGGCAGCGCCAGGTAAACCCCTTGCGTGCCTGCATCCTTTGGCACCTGCAGCACCAGCGGCTCCATGGCGGCATTCAATTCAAACAGGCTGCCGTCCGGTAACACGCCACTGGCCTGGTTGACCACCAGCTTGCCCAGCTTGAGGTACTGTGTATTGAGTTCGAGCGTGAGCAAACCCCAGGTGTCACTGCCCAGCAGGCGGGTCTGATTGAGCTGCTGCTGGTAATAACGGTCGTTGTGCTGCAAGTGCTGTGGCCGCAACAACATGCCTTCCTGCCAGATAACTTTATGAACCTGCATGTTATTGCGTCTCCACAGCAGCGAGCGGGTCAGCAACACGTATACCGCCCTGGTCCAGCACCAGCTCGGCACGGTTGCGTTGCTGCACCGTCAAGGGCACCAACAGCCGCCACTGGACATGGGGCAAATCTCGATAAGCGGCCAGCACTCCCACAAAACGGCTCTCAGGAGCGATGCGCAGTTTGAGCGCCAGCCGGTCACCCGGGCGCAGTTCAACCTCCTCGCTGCCGACCCAGTCCTTGGGCAGCGCCTGCTGCGCATTGCCATACAGGCTGAAGAAGTCGGCATGTTCAAAGGCGACGCCATGGCGCAGTTCGATCAACTGCACCACCACGGGAGAAGGACGACCGTGCAGGTCCGGGTTGACGAGCTCGCTGGCGGTCAGCGCCACATCCAGCTTGGTCAGCGTGGAGAATGGTGAGACGGCGCTGCAGCCCGCCAATAGCCCGCACAAGAGCAACAGCGAAACAAGGGTGGCTCGATACATGACTATCATCCTGGAAAATCAATGTGCAGGCTGGAGAGCAGGCCAACTGCTCCTCGTAGGCTTTGGCGAAGTCGCCGCCCAACGGGCGATCATTCTGCTGTT
>NZ_WKCD01000250.1:0-8180 GCF_021606625.1 Pseudomonas sp. PA-4-8C | reverse complement strand
GCCAGGAAGTAGCTGCGCGACGGGTCCAGCAGCTTGAGGTAGCTGTCGTAGATGATCACTGAGCGAGCGTCGTCCAGCGGCGGCTTGCTGTAGTGATGGCGCTTAAGCAACTCGACGACGTTAAGGCTGGCAATCACCTCATCGCGATCAGGCTGAAGGTTGTCCCAGCTATTGGCTGCGAACGTATTGGTCGACATCGACGCGAAGCCGAGACCAATGAAAAAAGCGAGGGCGGTGCTGGGGAACAGATGCTTCATGCTGATTCGACGCGGGGGCAATTGATAACGCATATTAGGCCGTCTTTGAGGGAGCCGGTTCCATATGGTCCGGTCGCATAATGCAAAAAGCCCGGCGCTACAGCACCGGGCTCAGTCCAGACTCACTATGGAGGCACTGTGAAAGCATTGCAAGGCGTTGACGGTGATGTGGGGGGCTAGAACAACCCCGTCCTACGTTCGGTGTAGTCCATATTGCCAATAGCCTGGCCGAAACCTAGATTGAAATGCAGTCAGTGTGGGAGCTGGCTTGCCTGCGATAGCGGTGCACCAGATGAAGAATTCTTCACTGTTGCACCGCTATCGCAGGCAAGCCAGCTCCCACAGGTTGATCTCTATTGATTCAGGTCCAGTGATGGATCGGCCAGCCGGCCTTTTCGGCATGGGCGCGCAACACCGGATCCGGGTTCACCACCTGCGGGTGATCCACCTTGAGCAGCAGCGGCAAGTCATTGCGCGAGTCCGAATAGAAATAGGCACCTTCAAGGGTTTCGCCTTCCTGCGCCAGCCATTCCACCAAGCGCGTGATCTTGCCCTCACGATAGGTCAGCACGCCTACGGTCTTACCGCTGTACACGCCGTGGCTGACTTCTAGGTTGATCCCCAGCACTTCCTCAATGCCGATACGCGCCGCAATCGGCGTGACCAGGTGAGTGCCCGACGCGGAAATCACCAGGATCCGGTCGCCGTTCGCGCGGTGGCGGGCGATGGTCTTGGTGGCGTCGCTGTAGATCAGCGGCTCGATCACGTCCTCGACCCACGGCTCCACCAGGTGCTCGATTTCTTCCGGAGTGCGGCCGATCATCGGCTCCAGGCTGAAATCCATGAAATCTTCCATCCGCAGCTGGCCCTGGCTGTAGGCGTCCATCAGCTCGTTGTTCCGGCGCATGAACGACTCAGGGTCTACCCAGCCGAGGCGGCCCATCTGTTCGCTCCACAGCGTGGCGCAGTCGCCGTGAATCAGGGTGTCGTCCAGATCAAAAATTACCAATGCCATCCTTCATGCTCTCTCTCAATAGGTCGCTGCCTGTCAGGCTACTTCACACAGTGCGCTGGGGTCGATGGAAAGTGCCAGGCGCTGGCCATCCGGGTGCAGGTCGTCGGCCGAACGATTGAGTACGTCCACCACCAGCTCGACACCGCGGGCTTCGATGCGGTAGCGAATCACGTTACCCAGCAGGCTGTGGCTACGCACCAGCGCATCGAGCTCGCCGCTGCGGCTCAACTCGATGGCTTCGGGGCGAATCGCGATGCGCCCGCTGATCGGCCGTTGCAGCAGTTGGCTGGCCTTGTCGGCATCGAGCAGGTTGTAGTTGCCGATAAACCCGGCAGCGAACGCATCCACCGGCGCGGTATAGAGGGTTTCGGCATCGCCGCTCTGCACGATCTTGCCCTGGTTCATCAAGAAGATGCGGTCGGACATGGTCAGGGCTTCTTCCTGGTCGTGGGTCACGAAGATCGTGGTCAACCCCAGTTCGCGCTGGATCTGGCGGATCTGTTCGCGCAAATGCTTGCGAATCCGTGCATCCAATGCCGACAGCGGTTCATCGAGCAGCAGCAGGCGCGGGCGGGTCACCAGGGAGCGGGCGAGGGCGACGCGCTGGCACTGGCCACCGGACATCTGGTGCGGGTAGCGGCCGGCCAGGTCCTTGAGCTCCACCAGTTGCAGCACTTCTTGTACGCGCTTGTGGCTGTCGTCGGCGTTGACTTTCTGCATGCGCAGGCCGAAGGCAACGTTCTGCTCTACGGTCATGTTGGGGAACAGCGCGTAGCTCTGGAACACCATGCCGATCTGGCGTTTCTGCGGGCTCAGGGGCACGATGTCCTGGCCATCCAGGAGGATTTGGCCACTGTCCACCGGGGTAAGCCCGGCGATACAGCGCAGCAGGGTGGATTTGCCGCAACCGGACGGGCCGAGCAGGGTGACGAACTCGCCTTTGGCGATCTCGCAATTGATATCGCTGAACACCGGGGTGCCGGTGTAGCCTTTTTGCAGGTGTTGGACGCTGACGAAGCTCATTGGCTTTTGTCCTTGTTCAAGAGCGTGGCGGCCCAGGTGAGCACCAGCACAAAGAAGAAATAGGAGATCACCACGGCACTGGTGAAATGGCCGCTGCTGTTGCGCATGTTGTTGAGGTACACCTGCAGGGTTTCGTAGCGGGTGCCGACGAGGATGTTGGCGAATACGAACTCGCCGAACAGGAACGAGAACGACAGCAGCAGCGCCACCATCAGGCCCTTGCGCAGGTTGGGCAGCACCACCAGGATCGCGGCCTGCCAGGTGCTGGCGCCGAGCAGTTGCGAAGCGTCCATCAGGTCGCGCAGGTTGATGGCTTGCAGGTTGTTGGTGATCGCGCGGTACATGAACGGCAGCGCGACGGTGAAGTAGCAGCCGATCAAAATCCACGGCGTGCCCACCATCGCCAGCGGCCCGGACCCGTACAGTTGCAGCAGACCCACCGAGGACACCACCGGCGGCACCGCGAAGGGCAGCAGGATGAGGATGTTCATCAGCGCGTCGAGCTTGGGAAAGTGGTAATGCACCACGAACAGCAGCGGCAAAATCAACACCACCGAAAGGATCAGTGCGCCCACGCACACCAGCAACGATTGCCCGAAGGCCATCAGAAAACGCGGGTCGCTCCACAGCTGTACATACCACTTCACGCTGAAGCCGGCGGGAAGGATGGTTGCCGACCAACTGCTGGAAATCGAGTAGACAAAGGTGCCTACCAAAGGCAGCACCAGGATCAGGAACAACAGGTACACCACCACCCGATGGTAGAGGGAGGCCGGGCCGGCTTCAGCGCGAGACATGGTAGCTCCTCTTGAGCAGCAATTGATGCACCACCGTGACCACGGTCATCAGCGCCACCAGCACCACGGCCAGGGCACTGGCCATGTTCGGGTCCAACGACACATCGCCGGACACCAGGCCCGCAATGCGAATCGGCAGCACGTTGAAGTTGCCGGTAGTAAGCGCATAGACCGTGGCGTAGGCGCCGAGGGCGTTGGCCAGCAGGATCACAAAGGTACCGAGCAGGGCCGGGGTGAGCACCGGCAGGCCGATATGCCGCCAGAACTGCCAGCCATTCGCGCCGAGCAGGGCGGCCGACTCGCGCCAGTCTTCGCGCAGTGCGTCGAAGGCCGGGTAGAGCAGCAGCACGCCGAGGGGAATCTGGAAGTAGGTATACAGGATGATCAAGCCGGTCTTCGAGTACAGGTTGAAGTCTTCTATGATCCCGGCCTGCTTGAGCATGAGGGTGATGCTGCCGTTGAACCCCAGCAGGATGATAAACGCGAAGGCCAGGGGTACGCCGGCGAAGTTGCTGGTCATGTTGGCGAACGCGGTGACAAAGTTGCGCAGCGGCGAATCCACTCGGCGCAGTGAATAGCTACCCAGGGTGGCGATGATGATGCCGAAGATGCTGGAGTAGAAACTGATCTCCAGGCTGAACTGGATCGCCTGCCGGTAGAACTTCGAGGTGAAGATGCGGGTGAAGTTTTCCAGGCTCCAGCCGGCCTCTTCGGTTTGCAGGCTGCTGATCAGCACCCACACCAGCGGCGCGATTTCGAACACGATAAAGAACAGTGCGAAGGGCAGCAGGCATAGCAGGGCCAGCCATTTGCCGCGGGTCAATGCATTCACTTGAGCAACTCCCGGCACACAGGTTTGTCGTGGGGCACGCCCAGCAGTTCGCAGACCGTGCCGCACAGGTCGGTCTGTTTCGGCGCAGCGTCAGTGTCCAGGCTGAAGGCGTCACCCAGGACAAACAGCGGCACTTCTCGTTCTTCGCGCAACAGGCCGTTGTGGGAGCGGTCGTTGTTCATGCCGTGGTCAGCGGTGACCAGTACCTGGTAGCCGGCATCGAGCCAGCCTTGCAGGTAGTCGGCCAGGATGATGTCCGCCGAGCGTGCGCTGTTGCGGTATTGCGCGGTGTCGAGGCCGTGCTTGTGGCCGGCATCGTCGATGTTCATCGGGTGCACCAGCAAAAAGTTTGGCGCGTGCTTGATCCGCAGGCTTTCCGCATCGGCGAACAGGTGGGAATCAGGGTAGTGGTCATTCCAGTAGAAATGCCCATGCTGGATCGCCAGCGCCTGGTCGTCGGTGTGACGATCGCGGGCGGCGAGAAAGGGCGTGCGGTTATACAGCTCGCTGACCCAATGGTAAGCCGCTGCCGCGGTGCTCAAGCCTGCGTCGGTGGCGTAGTGGAAAATGCTGCGCTGGTTGGACAGGCGCGAGACGTTGTTGTGCACGATACCGCTTTGAATCGGCGGCACGCCGGTGAGGATGCACTCGTACAGCGGGCGGGACAGGGCAGGCAGTTCACATTCCAGTGTGTAAAGGGCTGCGCGTCCTGCGCCGACATAGGCCTGCAAGTGCCCCATGGCGTGCCGGGCGACCTCGAAGTTGAGGCCGTCGAGCACCACAAGGATGACATTGTGCTTCATGGGGGACTGGGGCTCCGCAACAAGATGGTATGGCTCAGTATCAACTTGGAATGGAATCAAATGTGGGAGCTGGCTTGCCTGCGATGGCGGTGTATCAGTGGACACAAATATTGAGTGTCAGACCGCTATCGCAGGCAAGCCAGCTCCCACACTGACCGCACCTCGATCAGAGAGACCGATTACTTCATTTCTACGATGACCTGCTCGTTCCACATCTGTGGCAGCTTCTTGGAAGTCGCTTCCCAGGCATCGGCATCCTTGATCGGCTGCGGGTTGGCCTTGGTGTACTGCTCGCCCGGGATCAGGTTCTTGGCAACGTCCGCCGGCAGTTTCAAGTCGGTTTCAGCGCGGATCGGACGCGCGTTGCCACGTGCCAGGTTGAGCTGGCCGGCATCGCTGAAGATGTATTCGCGGGTCAGCTTGGCGGCGTTCGGGTGCTTGGCGTATTTGTTGATGATGGTGGTGTAGCCGGATTTCACCGAGCCATCCGAGGGGATCAGCACCACGTAGTCATCCGGGTTGGCCATCTTGGCCTTGTAGCTCAGGCCGTTGAAGTCCCACACGAGACCCACTTCGACTTCGCCTTTTTCCATGGTGGCGATGGTCGGGTTGGACAGTGAGAGGCGACCCTGCTGGGCGATCTTGGTGAAAAATTGCAGGCCCGGCGCGATGTTTTTCTCGTCGCCTTTGTTGGCGATGGCCGCGGCGAGTACTGCGTTCGAAGCCTGGGCGGCGGTGCTCACGTCACCCACCGATACCTTGTACTTGCCGGTTTGCAGGTCAGCCCAGGTGGTAGGCACTTCGGAGCCGTGCAGCAGTTTCTTGTTGACGATAAAGGCAATGGTGCCGGTGTAGGCCAGGGCCCAGTGACCGTCTTTGTCTTTCGCCCAATCCGGCACCTGGGCCCAGGTAGACGGTTTGTACGGCTGGGTGACTTCCTGCTTCACCGCGATCGGGCCGAAGGCCGCGCCCACGTCACCGATATCGGCGCTGGCGTTGTCTTTTTCAGCTTTGAACTTGGCGATTTCCTGGGCCGAGCTCATGTCGGTGTCGATGTGCTTGAGGCCGTAGGTTTTAGCCAGGTCTTCCCAGGTGCCTTTCCAGTTGGCCCAGTCATCGGGCATGCCGACGCTGTTGACGGCGCCTTCCGCTTTGGCGGCGGCTTCCAAGGTTTTTAGATCGGTATCAGCAGCCATGGCGGCGGTGCACATGGCAATGGTCGAGCCTAACAGTGATGCCAGGAAAAGCTGTTTCATCCGAAGCTCCTTTGGGCGTTTTCAACGCGGCGTTTTATCTGAACGTTAGCGGTGGTTTGGTCTAGGTCAGCAATACCTGAGCCAATCTAGGCCCCATGGATGACAGTTTCATGTCGATGTCGTTTTTGAAGCGCTGATGTCGCTCAGTTCCGACTTAGCGTAGACCATGCCCAAGTGCCCGCAGGCCCTGGACTTGGCCGATGTATTGCAGGGTGTGGTAGAGGCAGTCGACAGCCTTTGTCATCTGTCGGTCATCTGGAGTGCCTAGGCTGGCACACAGCAGCAAAAGCCCAGATAGAGCGCGTTTTGTGCACCTGAACGGTGCTGGTCTAGTCCAGATAGGTAACGTTGATGCGTGATGAGGCAATCAAGGCGGTAACTTCCATCGGCCTGGCGCTGCAAGAGCAGATCGACCATGGCCTGTTGCCGCCTGCCAGCAAACTGCCCGCCGAACGCAAGCTCAGCGAGTTGTTTGGTACCACTCGGATTACCGTGCGGGAAGCCTTGTTACAACTGGAAGCCCAAGGGCAGATCTACCGCGAAGAGCGTCGGGGATGGTTCGTCTCGCCGCCACGGCTGGCCTATAACCTGATGCAGCGCAGCCACTTTCACGCCATGGTCAGCGATCAGGGGCGTGAGGCTTCCACGCAGGTCATTTCCGCACGCTTGCAACCGGCGTCTGCGGCGGTGTGCGCTTGGTTGCAATTGCCGGCGTTGTCGAGCGTGATCCAGATTTGCCGGGGCCGCAGGATTGACGGACGCCTGGTGTTGTACGTGGAGCACTACCTGAACCCGCAGTATTTTCCGGGGATCCTGGCGTGCGATTTGAATCAGTCGATGACTGAGCTGTATGCGCGCAAATATGACTTGCACTACGGGCGGGTGCGTTTCGAAATTGTGCCCACCTCACTGCCGGTGGAAGCGGCCGCTGCGCTGCGTGTCTCGGTGGGTAGCCCGGGCTTGCGCATCGCCCGGGTGAACTACGACCAGCATCAACGCCTGATCGACTGTGACCTGGAGTTCTGGCGGCATGATGCGATTCATGTGGGGGTGGATGTGGTGTAGCGGCTGATGCACCGCGATCCAATGTAGGAGCTGGCTTGCCTGCGATGGCATCGACTCGGTATGCCTGATAAACCGAGGCGCCCGCATCGCAGGCAAGCCAGCTCCCACATTGAACCGAGTTTATCGCTGACGGATCGGTGGCTCGCCTAGGGCGTAAGTGCCTTGATCACTTGGTCCACATTGGTTTCCAACTCCGTCACCGGGTCGGCACCGTCCACATTCAATACCAATAGTCTGGAGCCGCCGGCATTTACGGCGGCTTTGACCGCATCACTCGGTTGACGGTGATGCAGCACCACCGCCACGTCGTTGTCCTTCAACTCGGCGCTGAGTTTCTGCAGCGCCTCAGGCGTCCACTCGGCATCGGGGCGTGCTTCGGTGCTGAGCACTTCCAGGTTCAAGCTGCTGACCAGGTACGCGAAGTGATCGCTCAAGCTGACCACACTCAGGTTGTCGGCCGTGGCCAATCGCGCCTCGCTGTCGGCGGTGAGCTTGAGTAAACGCTGTTTGAACGCGGCAAGGTTAGCGTCGATCCTGGGTTTGGCTGCCGGGGCCAGGCGGCCCAGGTCGGCGGCCATTACGTCGGCCATGCGCCCCATATTGTTGCTCGATTGCCAGGGTTGGCTGTTCAAGCCATCGGTGACCCCCGGTTGTACTGCGATACCCGGCAAGCCACCGTCCACCGGGCGTGCGGCATCGACTTCGACGATGCGGATATTGCTGCGCCGTGCCACGGGGTACAGCGGGTCATCGGCCCACAGCGAGCGCAGGCCGATGGCCGCGTCGGCGTCCAGCGCCAACTTGTTCAGTGCCGCAGCACCGCGGCCGGTGAAGTAGGACACCTGCCGTGAGCCGGGTAAATTGGCCGGCGCGGCGCGTTCAAGCGCTACGTTGGTGCCTTTGAGCAGCGCTTCGGCCAGACCATAGGTAATCGGCAGCGAGGCCAGCACCTTGACCGGCGGCTTGGTCTTGGTCAGGGCTGCGTGACCGAGGCCCTGGTTGACTTTGAAGTCCTTGGCGTCGAAACCGTCGACGGCCAGCGCCGACGTACTCATCAAGCAAGCGATGGCCAAGGCCAGTGGGCGAAAGGCAGGGCGCATTATCCAAGAAACACTTTGCGGCTGGGCACGGC
>NZ_WKCD01000025.1:0-41917 GCF_021606625.1 Pseudomonas sp. PA-4-8C | reverse complement strand
CCCACACGGTGGCGAAGGTGGCAATCGAGGCGATCAGCAGGAATACGTTTTCCGGGATCAGGTAGTTGAGCACCACACCGCCGAGCAAAGCGGCGCCCATGACCACCACGGTCATCCACGGCACGCCTTGTTTGGACAATTGCGCGAAGCCCTTGGGCGCCTGCCCTTGTTGAGCCAGGCCGTACATCATGCGGCCGGCGCCGAAGATGTCGCTGTTGATCGCCGACACCGCCGCCGAGATCACCACGATGTTAAGGATAGTCGCCGCCGAGCCAATCCCCAGGTTGCTGAAGATCTGCACGAACGGGCTGCCCTGGCTGCCGATCTGCGGCCACGGGTAGATCGCCATCAACACGAACAGGGTCAGCACGTAGAACAGCAATATACGCAGCGGCACCGCGTTGATCGCCTTGGGGATCACGCGTTGCGGGTCCTTGGCTTCACCGGCGGTGATGCCGATGATTTCGATGCCGCCAAAGGCGAACATCACCACCGCAAACGAGGCAATTAACCCGCCGATGCCGTTAGGCATGAAGCCGCCGTGAGCCCACAGGTTGCTCAGACCGCTGGCCTGGGTTTCGCCTGCCGAATGAATGCCGAACAGCATGATGCCAAAACCGCCGAGGATCATCGCCACGATGGCGCCGACCTTGAGCAGCGACAGCCAGAACTCCATCTCGCCAAAGACTTTGACGTTGCACAGGTTCAGGCCGCCGATCAAAAACACGATGCCAAGCACCCAGACCCAACGGGCCACTTCGGGAAACCAGAAGCCCATGTAGATGCCGAACGCGGTGACGTCGGCGAGGCAGACGATGATCATTTCAAAGGCGTAGGTCCAACCGAGGATAAACCCGGCCATCGGCCCCAGGTAGGTGCTGGCGTACTGACCGAAGGAGCCGGACACCGGGTTGTGCACAGCCATCTCGCCGAGGGCGCGCATCACCATGAAGACCGCAGCGCCGCCGATCAGGTAGGCCAGCAGCACAGCCGGGCCGGCCATCTGGATGGCGGAGGCAGAGCCATAGAACAACCCGGTGCCGATCGCGGAACCCAGGGCCATGAAGCGAATATGTCGGGCGTTGAGCCCGCGTTTCAAACCTTTTTCTGGCTGGTGCATTTCTCGTCCCTAATTATTCTTATGAGGAGAAGATCGTTCCCACGCTCGGCGTGGGAACTCCGACCTGGACGCTCCGCGTCCGCTTTAAGAGCGGTGACGCAGAGCGTCACAGGATGCATTCCCACGCGGAGCGTGGGAATGATCAGGCACAGACCGAGTCGCGGTCAGAGGCTTGGCAGCAACCTGGCCGGCACCAGCTCATTCAGGCAGCGGCTGGCGAGCAGTTCGCTGGCGGCGTTGATGTCGGGGGCGAAGAAACGGTCCTTGTCATAGAACGCCACTTTGCCGCGCAGGATGCCACGGGCTTTTTCCAGCTTGGGCGAGGTCTTCAGGCCGTCGCGCAGGTCCAGGCCCTGGCACGCAGCGAGCCATTCCACCGCGAGGATGCCCCGGGTGTTCTCGGCCATTTCCCACAGACGCTTGCCCGCAGCCGGGGCCATGGACACGTGGTCTTCCTGGTTGGCCGAGGTCGGCAAGCTGTCGACGCTGTGGGGATGGGCCAGTGCCTTGTTCTCGCTGGCGAGCGCGGCTGCGGTCACCTGGGCGATCATGAAACCGGAGTTCACCCCGCCATTGCCCACCAGAAACGGCGGCAGTTGCGACATGTGCTTGTCCATCATCAACGAGATACGGCGCTCGCTCAGGGAGCCGATTTCGGCAATGGCCAGCGCCATGTTGTCGGCCGCCATGGCCACCGGCTCGGCGTGGAAGTTGCCACCGGAAATCACGTCACCCTCGGCGGCAAAGACCAGCGGGTTATCCGACACTGCGTTGGCTTCTACCACCAGCACCTCGGCGGCCTGGCGCAATTGGGTCAGGCAGGCGCCCATGACCTGTGGCTGGCAACGCAGGGAGTACGGGTCTTGTACCTTGTCGCAGTTCTGGTGCGATTGGGACACCTGGCTGCTCTCACCGAGCAGGTCGCGATAGGCCGCTGCCGAGTCGATCTGGCCACGTTGGCCACGTGCCGCATGAATACGCGCATCGAACGGCGAGCGCGAACCCAGTACCGCTTCCACGGTGAGGCCGCCGCACGCGAGGGCACCGGCGAACAGGTCTTCGCCTTCGAACAGGCCACGCAGGGCGTAGGCCGTGGACACCTGGGTGCCGTTGAGCAGGGCCAGGCCTTCTTTGGCGGCCAGGGTCAGCGGCGTGAGGCCGGCGATTTTCAGTGCCTCGGTGGCTTCCAGCCATTCGCCCTTGTAACGCGCCTTGCCTTCGCCAAGCAGTACCAGGGACATGTGCGCCAGCGGCGCCAGGTCACCGGAGGCGCCGACCGAACCCTTGAGCGGAATGTGCGGGTACACCTCGGCATTAATCAGCGCGATCAGCGCGTCGATCACCTGGCGACGAATCCCGGAGAAGCCACGGCTCAGGCTGTTGACCTTGAGCACCATGACCAGTCGCACCAGCGCATCGCTGATCGGCTCACCGACGCCGGCGGCGTGGGACAGCACCAGGGAACGCTGGAGGTTTTCCAGGTCTTCGCTGGCGATGCGGGTCGAGGCCAACAAGCCAAAACCGGTGTTGATGCCATAGGCGGTGCGGTTCTCGGCGAGAATCTGCTCCACGCAGGCAACGCTGGCTTCGATCTGGGCCGAGGCACTGTCATCCAGGCTGAGGGTTACTGGCTGCTGGTAGATGGCACGCAGTTGGGCGAGGCTCAGTTGGCCTGGAATCAGGTTTAGCGCAGTCACATTCATACTCCTTGTGAATTGTTCTTAGGTGTTCAGTGCAAATTCGGTAATGCAGTGTTTTTAAGCAGCTGGGCAGCGGCGGCAATATCAGGCGCCAGCCAACGGTCCTGTTCATAGGCAGGGACCTCTTCGCGCAGCAGACGCCAGGCGCGGTCGGTACCGGCGCCGAAGCGCTGGCCCTTGAGAAACTCGAAAGCCTGGGCCGCCAGCAGGTACTCGATGGCAAGAATCTGGGTGACGTTGGCCAGCACCTGGTGCAGCTTGAGCGCAGCGTTGGTGCCCATGCTCAAGTGGTCTTCCTGCAGGCCCGAGGTGACGAAGTTGTCGAGCACGGCAGGTTGCGCCAACTGGCGGTTCTGCCCGCACAAGGACGCGGCGACGTATTGCACGATCATCATTCCGGAATTGACGCCCGGGTTGCTCACCAGAAAGGCTGGCAGGCCGCTGACATGCGGGTTGACCAGACGGTCCAGGCGGCGCTCGGCCACCGAGCCGATCTCGGCCATGGCGATGGCGAGTATGTCGGCCGCCATCGCAACGGACTGCCCGTGGGGGTTGGCCTGGGACACCACACGGTAATTATCCGGCGTGCCCAGCACCAGCGGGTTGTCGGTGGCGCTGTTGAGTTCGGTTTCGACCTGGCGCGTGGCGTGTTCCACCTGGTCGCGGGCCGCGCCGTGAATCTGCGGGATCGAGCGTATGCTCAAGGCGTCCTGGGTGCGAATACCTTTGCTGCTGGCGATCACCTCACTGCCGTCGAGCAGGGCACGCAGGTTGATACCCACTTGCTGCATGCCTGGGTGTGGCTTGAGGGCGATGATGGCTTCATCGAAGGCGTCGATCTGGCCGCGCTGGGCTTCGAAGCTCATGGCACCGATCACGTCGGCCCATTGCAGCAAGTGATGCGCATCAGCCAGGGCCAGGCAGCTCAGGCCGGTCATGCACGGCGTGCCATTGACCAGGCACAGGCCGTCTTTGGCGCCGAGCACCACCGGCTGCAAGCCTTCAGCCTGCAACGCGTGTTGCGCCGTGACGATCTGGCCGCGGTAACTCACATTGCCGACGCCCAGCAGGGCCACACCGATATGGGCCATGTGGGTCAGATACCCCACCGAGCCTTGGGACGGCACTTGCGGGGTAATGCCGTGGTTGAGCAGCGCCAGCAGTGCGTGCACCACCTGCGGATGCAGGCCGGACTTGCCGTGGCTGTAGTTGATGATCGCCGCGCAAATGATCGCGCGGGTCTGCTCATCGCTGAGCACCGGGCCGACGCCGCAGGCGTGGCTCAGCAATGTGTTGCGCGACAGTTGGCTCAGTTGCTCGGTCTTGAGCGAGACGTTGCACAGCGCGCCCAGGCCGGTGTTCACGCCATAGGCGCGCTCGCCGCTGGTGACGATGCGTTGCACGATGGCTTGGGCATTGTCGATGCGCGCCCAGGCGTGGCCCGACAGTTCGAGCACCGCGCCGTGGCGGGCGACGGCGGTGACGTCCTGCCAGCGCATGGGGGTGTCGGCGATGATGATTTTGGTTGCCTGGGACATCTTTATACCTTCTTCAATTCTTAGGCAGCATTGATCGTTCCCACGCTCTGCGTGGGTACGCCGCCTGGGACGCTCTGCGTCCCCCCAAGTGACGCGGAGCGTCACGAAATGCGTTCCCACGCGGAGCGTGGGAACGATCAACACAGCCCGGATCAGACCACCGCCGCCCGGCGCTGAACAAAGCGGTCCACATATTCATCCGCCGGCGAGTGCAGAATCTCTCGCGGGGTGCCGACCTGAATCAGCTTGCCGTCCTTGAGAATCGCAATGCGGTTGCCGATGCGCACGGCCTCGTCGAGGTCGTGGGTGATGAACACGATGGTCTTGTGCAGGGTCTTTTGCAGCTCCAGCAACTGGTCTTGCATCTCGGCGCGGATCAACGGGTCGAGGGCGCTGAAGGCTTCGTCCATCAGGATGATGTCGGTGTCGGCCGCCAAGGCGCGAGCCAGGCCCACGCGCTGGCGCATGCCGCCGGACAGCTGGTGGGGGTATTTGTTTTCGTAGCCTTTGAGGCCCACGGTTTCGATCCAGTGCAACGCACGTTCGGCGCAGACCTGCTTGGTTTCGCCACGTACTTTGAGGCCGTAGGCAACGTTGTCGAGCACGCTCTTGTGCGGCAGCAGGCCGAAGCTCTGAAACACCATGCTGATCTTGTGCCGACGGAATTGACGCAGGGCTTCCATGTCCAGTTGCAGGATGTCTTCGCCGTCCACCAGGATCGCGCCGCTGGTGGGGTCGATCAGGCGGTTGAAGTGGCGCACCAGGGTGGATTTGCCCGAACCCGACAAGCCCATGATCACGAAGATCTCACCGGTGCCGATGCTCAGGGACAGGTCATTGACGCCGACCACGCAACCGGTCTCGGCCAGTACCTGGTCCTTGGTCTTGCCCTGGCCTACCATGGCCAGCGCATCCTTGGCGCGTGCGCCGAAAATCTTGAAGACGTTTTTGACTTCGATTTTGCTGACAGTCGTCATTTGCTCGCCTCATGCCGTGGGCGGCCATAAGCCTGGGTAATGCGGTCGATGACCACTGCGAGAATCACGATCGCCAGCCCGGCTTCAAGGCCGCGGCCGACGTTGAGGGTCTGGATGCCGACGAGCACGTCTTCACCCAAGCCACGGGCACCGATCATCGAGGCGATCACCACCATCGACAGCGCCATCATGGTGGTCTGGTTGATCCCGGCCATGATGCTTGGCAGCGCCAGCGGCAATTGCACGCCGAACAGTTGCTGCCAGCGGTTGGCGCCGAAGGCGTTGATGGCTTCCATGACTTCGCCATCGACCTGGCGAATACCCAGGTCTGTGAGGCGAATCAGCGGCGGCGCGGCGTAGATCACCGTGGCGAAAATCGCCGGGACCTTGCCCAGGCCGAACAGCATCAGCACCGGGATCAGGTACACGAAGCTGGGCATGGTTTGCATGATGTCCAGCAACGGCATCAGCACCGAACGCAGGCGGTTACTGCGCGCCGACAGGATGCCCAAGGGGATGCCGATCAACACCGAGATCACCGTGGCCACCATCATCAATGCCAGGGTTTGCATCAGCTTGTCCCACAGGCCAACCGCGCCCACCAGGAACAGCAAGCCGACAATCACCGCCGTGGTCACCACCTTGCGGGTGGCGTGCCAGGCAATACCGCCGACGATGGCCAACATCAGCCACCAGGGCGCCGCGCGCAGCAGGCCTTCCAGGTTGACGATGGCCCACAGCAGCGTGTCGGAGATGTGCCGGAACACATCGCCGTAGTTGGTGACCAGTGCGTCCACCCAACCGTTGACCCAGTCGGCGATGGAAAAGGTAAAACTCTCAGGAAACATATCGTGCTCTCGATCCAGTGGGTTGTGGCCAGCCGCCCGGCCACCCTTGAGGGTAGCCGTGCACCCTTGACCTACAAGGCCGCGTCGATTTTCTTGGCTGCGTCTTCGCTCACCCAGGCGTGCCAGACTTCAGGATGTTCCTTGAGGAAAATTTTCGCCAGTTTCGGCGATTCGATTCGTTCTTTGGCCATGCGGCCCAGGTTCTGGTTCAGCAGGTCGATGGGCAGGTTGACCTTTTCCAGCACGGCCACCAGTTCCGGAGCTTGCTCGTGGAAAGTTTTGGAGAGGCCGACCTTGATGCTCACGCTTTTATCCACGCCGGGCTTTTCTTCCAGCTTGACCAGATCGACCTGGCCCATCAGCGGCGTCGGTGACCAGTAGTAGAACAGAATCGGTTCGCCGCGCTTGTAGCTCGACAGCACCGCCGCATCCAGCGCCGGGCCGGTGCCCGGGCGGAAGTTGGTGTAGGTGCTTTCCAGGCCGTAGCTCTTGAGCATTTCGCTGTTGTCCAGCTCGCAGGTCCAGCCGGCCGGGCAGTTGTAGAAACGGCCCTTGGACGGTTCTTCCTGGTCCTTGAACACCGAGGCGTATTTGGCCAGGTCGGCAATGCTTTTCAGGTCCGGGGCCTTGGGTTCGAGTTTGCGCTTGGCGTCGCCTTCGATCACATAGCGCGGCACGTACCAGCCTTCTACCGCGCCGACCACCGGAGCACCGACGCCGACGACTTTGCCGGCCTTCTCGGCTTTGTTCCAGACCTCGCTGCGACCTACCCACTCCTCGGCGAACACTTGGATGTCGTTGCTGCCCAGGGCGTTTTCCATGGTGATGGAATTGCCTGGCAAGCTGTCGGTTTTGCAGTCGTAGCCTTTTTCCAACACGGTTTGCAGGATGTCGGTGAGCAACATGCCGCTTTCCCAATTCAGGCCGGCGAATTTCACCGGTTTACCCGACTCGCACCAACCAGCCGCCTGGGCGCCGGCACTTGCCAGCACGCCAGCTGCGAACAGAGTAGCCAGCAAGGTCTTATTCATAGTCATTGTTGTGACGCTCCCAATCATGAAATGGATTACGGCAGTCAGTAGGCGTCCTGCCCTGTCCACGTCCCATCAGGCTTGTGCAGCCAGCTCGTTTGTTATGGGTAAAGCGCCCTGCTCTTTTGGCAGGATCAGGTGATCGGGTACCGTGCCGTGCCATTTTTTCGCACACACGTAATACAGGGCCGCCGGCAGTACCAGGCCGATGATCCAGGAGATATCCACATCCCCCAGCGCTGCCACCAGGGGGCCGGTGTAGAACTTGGTGGAGATGAACGGCAACTGCACCAGCACGCCGAATACGTAGACGCTGATGCCCAGCAGGTTCCAACGGCCGTAGCGACCGTTCGGGTCGGCCAGCGCCGGCACGTCATAACGCTCACGGGTGATGCAGTAGTAATCCACCAGGTTGATCGCACTCCAGGGCGTAAAGAACGCCAGCAGGAACAAGATGAACGACTTGAATGCACCGAGGAACGAATGCTGGCCAAGCAACGCTATCAGCGTGGCCGTGCCGACGATCATCAGCACGAACACCAGACGCTGCAGACGCGTAACCTCCAAGTGCCCACGAAAGCCGCTGATGATGGTGGCGATACACATGAAGCTGCCGTAGGAATTGAGCGTCGAGATGGTGACCTTGCCGAACGCGATGCTGAAGTACAGCAACGCAGCGGTAGCCCCCGTGCCGCTCAAGCCAACGATGTACGCCACCTCGTGGCCGGCAAACTGCCCGTTGGACATGGCCGCGGCAAACACGCCGAGGACCATCGCCACTTGGGCACCGATGACCGAACCTGCGCCAGCCGCGAGAAAGGTCTTCACCGATGACGTGTGGCTCGGCAGGTAACGCGAGTAGTCCGCCACGTACGGCCCGAAGGCGATCTGCCAGGAGGCCGCGAGTGACACGGCCAGCAGGAAGCTGCTCCAGCTGAAGTGGCGGATTTGCAGGAGTGCGCCAACGTCGGTCTGGCTCATCAAGCGACTGAACAGGTACACAAAGGCAACCACGCCAATCAGGCTGGCAACCCGGCCGATGAAGTGGATCACCCGGTAACCCAGCACCGTGACCAGCACGATGACACTGGCGAAAATCAGGATGCCGACGCTGTCGCTGACCCCGAACAACTGGCCCAGCGCCTGGCCCGACAGCACGGTACCGGTGGCGGTGAAGCCCAGGTACATCAAGCACACCAGCACAATCGGAATGGCCGCCCCATACACGCCGAACTGCACCCGGCTGGAAATCATCTGCGGCAGGCCAAGCTTGGGCCCTTGCGCCGCATGCAGCGCCATGACGCCACCGCCGATCAGTTGACCGATGAGCAGGCCGATCAACGACCAGAACACATCACCACCCAGCACCACGGCCAACGCCCCGGTGACAATCGCAGTGATCTGCAGGTTGGCACCCATCCACAGGGTGAATTGACTGAATAGACGACCATGTCTTTCCGCTTCCGGGATGTAGTCGATCGAACGTTTCTCGATCAACGGGGTGGTGTCGTTTGCAGCCATGTTGTTCAACCTCTGATGGATTGTTTTGTACGCATCTTGCTCTTCTGTGGGAGCTGGCTTGCCTGCGATAGCATCACCTCGGTCGTACTTCCAGACCGCGTCGTCTGCATCGCAGGCAAGCCAGCTCCCACAAGTACTGCGCCGGCCGTTACTTGATCATCGGCAGGTTCAGGCCCTGTTCCTTGGCGCAGTCGATAGCAATCTGATAACCGGCATCGGCATGGCGCATCACCCCGGTCGCCGGGTCGTTGTGCAGCACGCGGGCAATCCGCTCGGCCGCTTCGTCAGTACCGTCGCAGACAATCACCATCCCCGAGTGCTGGGAGAAGCCCATGCCCACGCCACCACCGTGGTGCAGCGAGACCCAGGTGGCGCCGCTCGCGGTGTTGAGCAAGGCGT
Source organism: Pseudomonas sp. PA-4-8C (assembly GCF_021606625.1). Classification (NCBI taxonomy): domain Bacteria; kingdom Pseudomonadati; phylum Pseudomonadota; class Gammaproteobacteria; order Pseudomonadales; family Pseudomonadaceae; genus Pseudomonas; species Pseudomonas sp. PA-4-8C. The sequence continues at coordinate 32,783 of NZ_WKCD01000025.1, read as the reverse complement.
TGAGCAGTGGCCAATCGGACACAGCGTCGGAGCCGTCCTGCATGGCTTCGGTTTCGCGGTTCGGGCTGGCGACCGAGCCGGAGTCCAGGTGGTCACGGCCGATCACGACCGGCGCAGACAGCTCGCCGCTGCGCACCATTTCGTTGAACGCCAGGCCCAACTTGGCACGCTGGCCCAGGCCGACCCAGCAGATACGTGCCGGCAGGCCCTGGAAGCTGATGCGCTCGCGAGCCATGTCCAGCCAGTTGTGCAGGTGGGCGTCGTCCGGGATCAGTTCTTTGACTTTGGCGTCGGTCTTGTAGATGTCTTGCGGGTCGCCGGACAGCGCCGCCCAACGGAACGGGCCGATGCCACGGCAGAACAGTGGGCGGATGTAGGCCGGTACGAAACCTGGGAAGTCGAACGCGTTTTCCACGCCTTCTTCCTGAGCCATCTGGCGGATATTGTTGCCGTAGTCGAAGGTCGGGATGCCTTGCTTCTGGAATTCGAGCATGGCTTTGACGTGTACGGCCATCGACTGCTTGGCGGCCTTGATCACGGCGGCCGGCTCGGTCTTGGCGCGAGCGCGGTATTCGTCCCAGGTCCAGCCGGCCGGCAGGTAACCGTTGAGTGGGTCGTGGGCGCTGGTCTGGTCGGTGACCATGTCCGGGCGCACGCCACGCTTGACCAGTTCCGGCAGGATCTCTGCGGCGTTGCCCAGCAACGCGATGGAGATGGCTTTGCCTTCCTTGGTGTATTTGGCGATGCGCGCCAGGGCGTCGTCGAGGTCGGTAGCCTGCTCGTCGACGTAGCGGCTGTTCAGGCGGAAGTCGATGCTGACTTGCTGGCACTCGATGTTCAGCGAGCAGGCGCCGGCCAGGGTCGCGGCCAAAGGCTGCGCGCCGCCCATGCCGCCGAGGCCGGCGGTGAGTACCCAACGGCCGGTCAGGTCGCTGTTGTAGTGCTGGCGGCCGGCTTCGACGAAGGTTTCGTAGGTGCCTTGGACAATGCCTTGGCTGCCGATGTAGATCCAGCTGCCGGCGGTCATCTGGCCGTACATGGCCAGGCCCTTGGCATCCAGTTCGTTGAAATGCTCCCAACTGGCCCAGTGCGGCACCAGGTTGGAGTTGGCAATCAGCACGCGCGGGGCGTTGCTGTGGGTCTTGAACACGCCGACCGGCTTACCGGATTGCACCAGCAGGGTTTCGTCGTCGTTCAAGTTAGTGAGGCTCTCGACGATCTGGTCGTAGCACTCCCAGTTGCGCGCCGCACGGCCGATACCGCCGTACACCACCAGTTCCTTGGGGTTCTCGGCCACTTGCGGGTCGAGGTTGTTCATCAGCATGCGCAGCGGCGCTTCGGTCAGCCAGCTTTTGGCGGTGAGCTTGTTACCGCGGGCGGCGCGGATTTCGACGTCACGGTATTTTGTAGGCTTGGTCACAGCTAGGACTCCTCGGCGATCGATGCGCGGACATGGATGGTGCGAGGTCTTACGCACACATCTTTACTTGTATGTACAAGCATATGCAATCGAGCGGCCAACTTTTGAAATGAGCCTTGCAGATTTTTTTCCAAGGCGCGCGCAAGCCTTGATAATCAAGGCTTGGAGGCTTGATGAAATTTCTTACGGAGGCGTTTTACAGCAAAGAGGATTTGTCACGACAGCGTGGCTTTGCGTCACGCTGGGGCGTTCGGTAACAAATTGGTGCGCGGAGTGGAAACAGATTTTGTGAACAATGCAAAAAAACAAATGTGGGAGCTGGCTTGCCTGCTCCCACAGTTTTTAACCGCGTGCGGTCAGTTCGATGATGCAGCAGCGGCCAGTGACGCCGATATCCAGCAGGCCCGTGTTACCGTCCACCTGCAGGCAATCATGGTGGCCGAGCTTCTCGCCCAGCGCCTTCACTTCATCCGCCACGCTGAACACCAGCACCGTCTGCGCGGTGCTGAAAAACTGCTGCACGCCATCCACCCACTGCAAGCGTGCATGGTAACGCTGTGGCGAGTAGATCAGGTTGAAGTCGCGAATCGGCCCCGTGATCAAGCGGCATGACACCTGGCTTTCGCCCTTGAACGCGAACGGCTGTAGCGGTAACAACCCACGTTGTTCCTCACCGTCCACGGTCAGCACCATGCCGGCGCCTTTGATCACGGTGATCACGCGCTGGTAACCGGCGAAGGTGGAAAACCCACCCGATTCGGCAATGTCGGCAATCGACAAACGCCAGCCAAATCCATCCAGGCCGGTGCCCGCATCGCGGGCGATTTCTTCAGTGCTGCCACCGCCGTTCTTCCACGGCATGCGCACGTAGTCGGCGGCGCGCCAGACTTTCACAGTACTCATTTGCTGAAACGTCCTTCGAGGCTGTGACGGGAACCGGGGTGGATCAACCGCGCCGCAGTCACCGGCTGGCGACCCGACCAGGTGCGTCGGCGAATCAACAGGCACGGCTCGCTCGGCTCGATCTGCAACAACTTGCACTCGGCGGCATCGGCGAGGATCGCCTCAACCACATGCTCGCCCTCAGTCAACGGCGCCACCTGGTTCAAATAGGCATAAGGGGTTTGCTGGGTGAAGTCCTGTTGCAGGTATTCCGGCGCGACCAGGGCGTTGACGAATCGGTCTTCTATTTGCACAGGAATGTCGTTCTCGTAATGCACGATCAACGAGTGGAACACGCGCCCGCCTTCACGCATTTCCAAGGCAACGGCGCGCTCGGAACCGGCGGCCTCTTCGCCCAGGGTGATCACTTGGCAAGTGTGCCGATGCCCGCGGGAGGCGATTTCATCGGCGATGTTGTGCACTTCAAACAGGGCCGACTGGCTTTTGGGCTCAGCCACGAACGTACCGACGCCTTGCATGCGCACCAGCAAACCTTCGGCGGTCAGCTCGCGCAGGGCACGGTTGATGGTCATGCGGCTGAAGCCCAACTGGCTGACCAACTCGCTTTCCGACGGCACGCGGTAATGGGGCGGCCAGTTGCCGTTGAGGATCTGCTGGCTGATCATCTGTTTGACGCGGGCATACAAGGGCGCCGGACTTTCGTCCATGTGGGCAGCCAGCGAAGAGTTGGCGGGCGGAGTCGGCACAGGGAATCCTTGCGGGGGAAAAAGATGCATAGATTGCCGGAGTTTACCGAGCAGGCAAACGTCTGTATATGTATATACAAATAAACACACGACCGGGGTGCCTTGATCATGTCCGCTTTCTTTGCCGAACGCGCACTGCTGCCTAATGGATGGGCCAACGATGTACGTCTTGAAGTCAGCGCCGATGGCCTGCTGACAAAGGTTGAGCCCAATGCCAGTGCAGAAGGCGCCGAACGGCTCAGGGGCCCGGTGTTGGCGGGCATGCCGAACCTGCACTCCCATGCCTTCCAGCGCGCCATGGCAGGCTTGGCCGAAGTGGCCGGCAACCCCAATGACAGTTTCTGGACCTGGCGCGATTTGATGTACCGCATGGTCGGCAAGATCAACCCCGAGCAGTTACAGGTCATCGCCCGTCAGCTGTATATCGAAATGCTCAAGGCCGGCTACACCTCGGTGGCCGAGTTTCATTATGTGCATCACGATCTCAGCGGCCAGCCCTACGCCGACCGTACGGAGCTGTCCCGCCAGATCAGCCTGGCGGCCGCCAGCAGCGGGATCGGCCTGACCTTGCTGCCGGTGCTCTACACCCACGCAGGCTTTGGTGGCCAAGCGCCGAATGAAGGCCAGCGACGGTTTATCAACAGCACTGAAAACTACCTGGACCTGCAAGCCCGCTTGCAGCCCATTCTGGCGGCACAACCGGCGCAGCAACTGGGCCTGTGCTTCCATTCCCTGCGTGCCGTCACCCCCGAACAAATCCATACCGTGCTGGCCGCCAGTGACAAGGCCTGCCCGGTGCATATCCACATCGCTGAACAGCAAAAGGAAGTCGACGACTGCCTGGCCTGGAGCGGCAAGCGCCCGTTGCAGTGGCTGTATGACAATGTCGAGGTGGATGAGCGCTGGTGCCTGGTGCATGCCACCCATGCCGATGCCGATGAAGTCACCCGCATGGCCAACAGCCGAGCGATTGCCGGTTTTTGCCTGACCACCGAAGCCAACCTGGGCGATGGGATTTTTCCGGCGGTAGACTTCCTCGCCCAGGGCGGCCGCATGGGCATCGGCTCCGACAGCCATGTATCACTGAGCGTGGTGGAAGAATTGCGTTGGCTGGAATACGGCCAGCGCCTGCGTGATCAGCGGCGTAATCGGCTGTACCGCAGTGATCAACCGATGGTGGGTCGCACGCTGTTCGATGCTGCGCTGGACGGTGGTGCTCAAGCGCTGGGCCAGCCGATTGGTCAACTGCAAGTGGGCAAGCGTGCGGATTGGATTGTGCTGGACGGTAGCGATCCGTACTTGGCGACGGCCAGTGAGGATGGGATTCTCAACCGCTGGCTATTTGCCGGTGGGGATCGGCAAGTGCGCGATGTACTGGTCAATGGCAAGTGGGTGGTGCGAGATGGACATCATGCTGGCGAAGAAGACAGCCGCCGGGCATTCACCCAGGTCCTGAAGGACTTGCTGAACTAACAGCCAATCCATAACAACTATAGGAGCTGGCTTGCCTGCGATAGCATCAACCCGGTGCAACTGATGCACCTAGGTGCCTGTATCGCAGGCAAGCCAGCTCCCACATTGGATTGAGGGTACTCAGGATTACTGAGAGGACTTTGCCATCTGCTTGTCCGATGTACGCCAGATCAGCCGCGTGGTGTCGTACCCTTGCTGTCGCGCCCTGCTCAGCAGGTCTTCGCGGGTATCGGCACTCACCGTTGGCGTGCGCGACAGGATCCACATATAGCGACGGCTCGGGCTGCCGACGATGGCGGTCTTGTAGTCATCGCTGACATACAGCACCCAGTAGTCGCCCTTGGCAACGCCCGGCAACAGTGACGTAAACCAGTTATTGAATTCCACCCACAGCTTGTCGGTCTTGCCTGGCACCTGCGGCGTCGCCGTGCCTTTGGCCTCTTGCCACTTCCATTCAGGTGTCAGGCAGCGGTTGAACACCGACATGTCACCATCAGGCAGCAAGGTATAGCGGGCTTCGGATTGCGCACAGTTGCGCTGGAAGTACATCGGCAACCGGGCCAACTCATACCAGGTGCCCTGGTAACGCTTGAGGTTGACGTTGCTCGCCGTCTTGGGTTGCAGATCATCGCCAGAATGGCTGGCACAGCCCGCCAAAAACAGGCTGGCGCAAAGGAACAAAACAAAACGCATCATTCTTCTTCTCCCGCAGGCTCGCGCCCCGGTTTACTTCAGGCCTTGCCCGGAAAACATCAGAACTTTGTCACCGGCGTACTGCACGCTGATAAAGCTGTTTTTATCGCCCCAGGTGCAGCTGGACATGCCCAGTGCGCCGGAACAATCGGTTGGCTTGCCCAGCAACGACTCCACCTCGGCCTTGGCCATGCCGGCTGAGAGCTTTTGGTAGTTTTCTTGGGTGACCTTGCTGCAAGCGGCTAAGAGCACGCAAAAAGCCAGCAGGGCGAGACGGCGTATAGACATGGAAAAGCTCCTGGAGAGACAAAGCAGCTGGGGTATCTGCCAGAAGCTTAGAAGGGAAAAGGGGTGTCTGGTTCCCGATGGGGGGTGCTATTTATTTTTTATGTGAACTGCCCCCTGGAACCGTGTTTTCGAATGGAAAATCACGGCCTTTCATCAGTTGCTGTCTGCCAAAGACCAAATTAAGACTAAAATCAGTCCCATCTCGAACCAGGGCCAAACCATGAAATTTTCTTCGCAGATAAAGCCGATCAGCTACTTGAAAAGTCATACCGCCGAGATCGTCAAAACACTCACTGAAAGCCGCGAACCCCTGGTCATCACCCAAAATGGCGAAGCGAAGCTGGTGGTGATGGATGTGAAGAGTTTTGAGGAACAGGCAGAAACCATGGCCTTGTTAAAGCTATTGGCCTTGGGCAACCGGCAGATTGAGTTGGGGCAGTTTCAAGACATGGAGGACGTGTTCGCCGAGCTGGACAAGGACGACGCTCAATGACATTCAAGGTTGTGATTCTTCACTCGGCAAAACGCGACCTTAAAGACATCAAGTCATACCTCATCCGGCAGTTCTCGACATCGACTTGGCAGCAGTCCTACGACGCGATGAAACAGGCCATACGGCTGCTTGAGTCTCAACCCTATGCTGGCTCGATACCGCAAGAGATCGAGAAGTTGAATCTCAGCCAATATCGACAGGTTGTCTGTGGCATGAATCGGATCATCTACGAAATTCGAGACCCGATCATTTACGTCCACATCATCGCCGACACTCAGAAAAGCCTGCAGGCGTTGCTGCTGAAAAACCTTATTCAATAAAAACAAAAGCCCCGAAGCGCTAAGCGCATTTCGGGGCTTTTTTGTTACCGCAAGATTTTACTTCTTGTGATAAGCCGTTACACGCTCAACTTCTTCCTTCGAACCCAGGAACACCGCCACACGCTGGTGCAGGCCTTCTGGCTGGATGTCGAGGATGCGCTGGTGGCCGTCGGTGGACGCACCGCCTGCCTGCTCAACCAGGAACGACATCGGGTTGGCTTCGTACATCAGACGCAGCTTGCCCGGCTTGGACGGCTCGCGGCTGTCGCGTGGGTACATGAACAAGCCACCACGGGTCAGGATGCGGTGCACGTCGGCAACCATCGCGGCCACCCAGCGCATGTTGAAGTTCTTCTTCAACGGGCCTTCTTCGCCTTCCATCAGCTCGTTGACGTAGCGCTTCACCGGTTCTTCCCAGTGGCGCTGATTGGACATGTTGATGGCAAATTCCTGGGTAGAAGCAGGAATCGAAATGTCTTCGTGGGTGAGTACGAAGCTGCCCATTTCACGGTCCAGCGTGAAGCCTTTGACGCCATCGCCCAGAGTCAGCACCAGCATGGTCTGTGGGCCGTAGATCGCGTAGCCGGCAGCAACCTGCTCAGTGCCTGGCTGCAGGAAGGCCTTTTCGTTCAGCGCTTCGTTCTGGCTCAGGTATTCGTTCGGGCAACGCAATACCGAGAAGATGGTGCCGACCGGTGCGTTGATATCGATGTTGGACGAACCGTCCAGTGGGTCGAATACCAAGAGGTATGCGCCCTTCGGGTATTTGCCTGGGATCTGGTAGGCATTGTCCATTTCTTCGGACGCCATGCCGGCCAGGTGACCGCCCCATTCGTTGGCTTCGAGCAGGATTTCATTGGACAGCACGTCCAGTTTCTTCTGCACTTCGCCCTGCACGTTTTCAGTGCCCATGCTGCCCAGGACACCGCCCAGTGCGCCTTTGGAAACGGCGTGGCTGATTTCCTTGCAAGCACGCGCCACCACTTCGATAAGGAAGCGCAGATCGGCAGGCGTGTTGTTGCTGCGGGTCTGCTCGATCAAATAGCGACTCAAGGTAACGCGGGACATGGACGGCTCCGGAGAATGGGGGGCTAAAAACCCGCGCAGTTTAGCGCGAGTCGGGGCTGATTTCCTCTAATCAGAGGATTTAACGCCAATAGAGTTCACGCAACGGAGCAACGACACCTCTGTAGGAGCGAGCTTGCTCGCGAAAAACTCATAGGCGCCGCGTTCATTCAGGAAGCACGCGTTATCGTTGAGGTTCTTCGCGAGCAAGCTCGCTCCTACAGTGGCATCAGGGGTCAGTCGAGGGCTTTCCAGATCTCGGTGGCGTACTCCCTGATGGTCCGGTCAGAGCTGAACCAGCCCATGCGCGCCGTGTTGAGCACCGCCGAGCGCCACCAGGCCTTGGAGTCGTGCCAATGCGCCTCGACCCGTGCCTGGGCGTCCCAGTAGGCGTCAAAGTCGGCACACACCAGGAAGCGGTCGTAGTCGACCAGCCCATCGATCAGGCCCACATAACGCCCCGGGTCATCCGGCGAGAACACCCCGCCACGGATGGCTTGCAGCACGTCGTTCAAACGATGGGACGCGGCGATGTCCGGCCCGGCGCTGAACTCGCCGGCGTGTTTGCGAGCTTCCACCTGCTGGGCACTGAGGCCAAAGATAAACATGTGCTCGGCGCCGACACGCTCGTGCATCTCCACATTGGCGCCGTCCATGGTGCCGATGGTCAGCGCACCGTTGAGGCCGAACTTCATGTTGCTGGTGCCGGAAGCTTCGAAGCCGGCGGTGGAAATCTGCTCCGACAAATCCGCTGCCGGAATGATGCTTTCCGCCAGGCTGACGTTGTAGTTGGGCAGGAACACCACCTTGAGCAGACCGCGCACGGTCGGGTCGTTGTTGACCGTGCGGGCGATGTCGTTGGTCAGCTTGATGATCAGCTTGGCTTGGTGGTAGCTGGCCGCTGCCTTGCCGGCAAAGATCTTGACCCGAGGCACCCAGTCGATGCCCGGCTCGGCACGGATCGCCTGGTACAGCGCTACGGTGTGCAGCAGGTTGAGCAGTTGGCGCTTGTATTCGTGAATACGCTTGACCTGCACGTCGAACATCGCCGCCGGGTTGATCGCGATGCCCAGGCGCTCATGGATGATCTGCGCCAGGGCGCGCTTGCTGTGCAGGCGCTGCTCAGCAAATGCTTTGCGAAAGGCCGGTTTCTCGGCAAAGGGTTCCAACTCGATCAGGCGCTGTTCGGGCTGATCGAGAATGCCCGGGCCCAAGGCTTCCACTAGCATATCGGTCAGCTTGGGGTTGGCCTGGTACAGCCAGCGGCGGAAGGTAATGCCGTTGGTTTTGTTGTTGATGCGTTCGGGGTAGAGCTTGTGCAGTTCGGAGAACACCGTGCTGCGCATTAGCTGGGTATGCAAACCGGACACGCCGTTGACGCTATGGGAACCCAGGAACGCCAGGTTGCCCATGCGCACGCGGCGGCCGTTGTCTTCTTCGATCAGCGACACAGCGCGCAAAACATCAAAGTCGTGGATGCCTTTGGCACGCAGCGAGTCAATGTGCTGGGCGTTGATCAGGTAGATGATCTGCATGTGCCGCGGCAGCATGCGCTCCATCAAACCTACCGGCCAGGTTTCCAGCGCTTCGGGCAGCAGGGTGTGGTTGGTATACGAAAGGGTCTCGACGGTGACATCCCACGCGGCTTCCCAGGGAATGTCATGCAGGTCGACCAGCTGGCGCATCAACTCGGCCACGGCGATGGACGGGTGGGTGTCGTTGAGTTGGATGGCGGCGTGCTCGCCCAGGCTCAGTACCGAACCGTGCATGTTTTTGTGGCGACGCAACAAGTCCTGCAGGGACGCGGAAACGAAGAAATATTCCTGGCGCAGGCGCAGTTCCTGCCCTGCTTCGGTGCTGTCGGCCGGGTAAAGCACGCGGGAGATGCTTTCGGCACGGGCCACTTCGGCGACAGCGCCCAAATGGTCACCGGCGTTGAAGCGCTCCAGGTGCAGGTCTTCTACGGCGCGCGCACGCCAAAGGCGCAGGGTGTTGACGCTGGCGCCGCGCCAACCGACGACCGGCGTGTCATAGGCCACGGCGCGCACGATTTCGTTGGGCGACCATACCTGGATCATCTTGCCGGAGGCGTCCGCCACGGTTTCGACACTGCCGCCAAAGCCAATCGGGTAAATCACCTCGGCACGTTCGAATTCCCAAGGGTTACCGAAATCCAGCCAGCGCTCGGTCTGTTCCTGCTGCCAACCGTCGACAATCGCTTGGCGGAACAAGCCGTGTTCATAACGGATGCCATAGCCGTGGCCAGCAATGCCGAGGGTCGACATGCTTTCCATAAAGCACGCCGCCAGACGGCCCAGGCCACCATTGCCGAGCGCCGCGTCGGGCTCCAGCAGGCGGATGCGCTCCAGGTCGACGCCCAGCTCCGACAGCGCTTCGCGCGCGATCTCCAGCACACCCAGGTTGCTCAGGCTGTCATAGAGCAGACGGCCGATGAGAAATTCCAGGGACAGGTAATAAACGCGCTTCTGGCCTTTGCGATAAATACGCCGCGTGTGGTCCATCCAGTGGTCGACCATCTGGTCGCGCGCGGCCAGGGCAATGGCTTCGAACCAGTCATGGTCGAAGGCGTGATCCGGGTCCTTGCCCACCGCGTAGGTGAGTTTGGTCAAGACAGCATCGCGGAATGCGGCTACCTCTGCTTCTCGTGCAAGCGGTTCCTGAGACATCGGTGCGACCTCGGGCGAGATTGAAGGAGTTGCTAGAGCCTAGTCGGTCTGACAGACGGTAGACGTGCTGGTTCGGCAGTTTTTTAACTCATTGGCCTGTGGCTGAATTTGATGCAGGGGTCGTGCCCGATCAGGCCCTGGCCAAACCTTTGAGCTGAAACCTGCAAAATATTGTTCAAAAAACCACCAATCCCGGTATGATCGCGCGCCCGGATAACGCCCCACCTTGGAACCTTGATGAAGCCTCAACTGATCGCCGCCGCGGAACTCGACCGTCTAGAGACCTGGCAGAAATACTCCGCCCATATGTGCGGCGGCTGCGTGTCCAGCTGCTGCACGCTGCCGGTGGAGGTGAAGATCAAGGACCTGATCCGCATTGGCATCGTCGATGAGTTCGAGCGCGGCGATCCGCCGAAGAACATCGCCAAGCGTTTGCAGAAAGAAGGCATCGTCGAGCGCTACAACAACAAGTCCGAAATTTTCACCCTGCAGCGCATGAGCAACAACGACTGCCTGTACCTGGATCGTAAGACGCGCTTTTGCACTATTTATGACAAGCGCCCGGATACCTGCCGCAATCACCCGAAAATCGGGCCGCGGCCAGGGTATTGCGCGTACAAGCCCAAGGAAGTGGTGCGCGAGACCAACTTCAAGACCCTCGACAAGTTCTAAGTTTTTGATCGTTCCCACGCTCTGCGTGGGAATACAGCTGTGGACGCTCTGCGTCCGCTCTTGAAAGCAGGACGCGGAGCGTCCCACGCGGCGTTCCCACGCGGAGCGTGGGAACGATCACAACACACAGACTGCAGGCATAAAAAAACGCCCCCGGCCTTTCGACCGGGGGCGTTTTTCATTCAGCCTGAGTTAACTCAGTTCTTGGCTTTCTTGGCAGCGCGGGTACGCTCGCCTTCGTCCAGGATCTTCTTACGCAGGCGGATCGACTTAGGCGTGACTTCGCACAGCTCGTCGTCCTGGATGAATTCCAGGGCCTGTTCCAGGGTGAAGCGAACAGGTGGAACCAGAGCGATGGTTTCGTCTTTGCCCGAAGCACGCATGTTGTCGAGCTTCTTGCCTTTGGTTGGGTTGACGCCCATGTCGTTGTCACGGCTGTTCAGACCAACGATCTGGCCGTTGTAGATCTCTTGACCGTGTTCAACGAACAGCTTGCCACGCGCCTGGAGAGTTTCCAGGGAGTAGGTCAGCGCCTTGCCGGTTTCTACCGATACCAGAACACCGTTCTGACGGCCGGACATGTCGCCGGACTTCATGGTGTCGTAGCGATCGAAGATCGAGGTCAGGATGCCAGCACCGTTGGTCAGGGTCAGGAACTGGTTACGGAAACCGATCAGACCACGAGCAGGGATGTTGTATTCCAGACGTACACGGCCTTTGCCATCCGGCACCATGTTGGTCAGGTCGCCCTTACGCAGGCCCATCTCTTCCATGACCTTGCCCTGGGATTCTTCAGGGGTGTCGATGGTGACGTTTTCGAACGGTTCCTGCTTCACGCCGTCAACCTGACGGATGATCACTTCAGGACGACCAACACCCATTTCGAAGCCTTCGCGACGCATGGTTTCGATCAGTACCGAGAGGTGCAGCTCACCACGGCCGGAAACCTTGAACTTGTCAGCCGAGTCGCCTTCTTCAACGCGCAGAGCAACGTTGTACAGCAGCTCCTTGTCCAGACGTTCCTTGATGTTACGGGAGGTCACGAACTTGCCTTCTTTACCGCAGAAAGGCGAGTCGTTTACCTGGAAGGTCATGGAAACGGTTGGCTCGTCAACGGTCAGAGGCTTCATCGCCTCGACGTTGTCCGGCTGGCACAGGGTGTCGGAGATGAACAGCGAGTCCATACCGCTCACGCATACGATGTCGCCAGCGAAAGCTTCTTCAACGTCTACACGGTGCAGACCGTGGTGACCCATCAGCTTCAGGATACGACCGTTACGCTTCTTGCCGTCAGCGCCGATAGCGACAACCGGGGTGTTCGGCTTGACGCTACCACGAGCGATACGGCCAACGCCGATAACACCCAGGAAGCTGTTGTAGTCCAGTGCCGAGATTTGCATCTGGAACGGGCCTTCACGGTCGACTTTCGGTGCTGGTACGTTGTCGACGATCGACTGGTACAGCGGAGTCATGTCTTCAGCCATGTCGGTGTGGTCAAGACCAGCAATACCGTTCAGGGCCGAGGCGTAGATGACTTGGAAGTCCAGCTGTTCTTCGGTAGCACCCAGGTTGTCGAACAAGTCGAAGATCTGGTCCAGAACCCAGTCCGGACGCGCGCCTGGACGGTCAACCTTGTTGATGCACACGATCGGACGCAGGCCGGCTTCGAAAGCCTTCTTGGTCACGAAACGGGTTTGCGGCATAGGGCCGTCTTGAGCGTCAACCAGCAGCAGAACGGAGTCAACCATCGACATTACGCGTTCTACTTCGCCGCCGAAGTCGGCGTGGCCCGGGGTATCCACGATGTTGATGTGGTAGCCGTTCCAGTTGATAGCGGTGTTTTTTGCCAGGATGGTAATACCGCGCTCTTTTTCCTGGTCGTTGGAGTCCATCACGCGCTCGTCGTTGAGCTCGTTGCGCTCCAGGGTGCCGGATTGACGCAGGAGTTTGTCTACCAGGGTGGTTTTACCATGGTCAACGTGAGCAATGATGGCGATGTTACGTAGATTTTCGATCACTTGTGTATCTCGATCAGAGGATTCGGTGTGCTGACAGGTCGTGGCAGCGATTAACAGTAGAGTCAGGCCTTGCCGTTACAGCTTGACGGCAGAGTCGGGGGGCCGGTGACGCAGGCCACAGGCAAACAGCCCCGGGCTCTTAGCTCGGTCGATAAACGCGCACATTGGCATGCCCCTCACTGAGCAAATGGTGGGCATGCAGGCGACTCATCACGCCTTTGTCGCAATACAACAGGTACTGACGGCTGTTATCCAGTTCCTTGAAACGCGCGTTCAGTGCGTAGAACGGCAGCGCTTGCACGTCGATGCCAGCGATTTCCAGCGGCTCATCTTCGGCGGCATCCGGGTGACGGATGTCGATGACGATCTGGCCGGCCAGGGCTTCGCTGACTTCTTCGATCTGCACATCCTGGCCCAATTCGTCGATCACTCGATCGATTGGCACCAGCTTGGCGTTCTCGAGCGCACGCTCCAGAATCGCCATGTCGAATTCTTTTTCTTCATGCTCCACGCGGTGACGCTTGGCGTGGGTCTTGGGGTTCACCGAAATGACCCCGCAGTATTCAGGCATATGCTTGGCAAAGTCGGCGGTGCCGATTTGCTCTGCCAGGTCGATGATGTCCTGCTTGTGGCTGGCGATCAGCGGGCGCAGCACCAGCTTCTCGGTCACGCAATCAATGATCGACAGGTTCGGCAGCGTCTGGCTGGAGACCTGGGAAATCGCTTCACCGGTTACCAGGGCGTCAATCTGCAATTGATCGGCGATTCGGGACGCAGCGCGCAACATCATACGCTTCAATACTACGCCCATATGACTGTTATCGACTTTGCCGAGAATTTCGCCCAGCACTTCCTCGAACGGTACGCTTACAAATAGCACGCGTTGGGAGCTGCCGTATTTCTTCCAGATAAAGTGCGCGACTTCCATCACGCCCAATTCGTGTGCACGCCCGCCCAGGTTAAAGAAGCAAAAATGGCTCATCAGGCCGCGACGCATGATCTGGTAGGCCGCCACCGTGGAATCGAAACCGCCGGACATCAATACCAGGGTCTGTTCCAGGGCGCCCAGCGGGTAGCCGCCGATGCTGTTGTGCTGGCTGTGGATCACAAACAACCGTTGGTCGCGAATTTCCATGCGCACTTCAATTTGTGGCGCCTTCAAGGAAATTCCAGCGGCGCCGCACTCACGACGCAGCTTGCTGCCAACGTATTTCTCGACGTCCATGGAGCTGAACGGGTGCTTGCCGGCACGCTTGCAACGCACCGAAAAAATCTTGCCTTCAAGCGCACTGCCGTAGTGCTGCTTGCACTTTTCGGTGATGTCGTCGAAGTCGCCCAGCGGGTACTCATCCACCTGCAGGAAATGCGCGATGCCCGGCATGCAGCTCAGGCGCTCGGTCATGTCCTTCAAGGCTTTGGCGTCGGTAATGCGGGTTTCCAACTCGAGGTTGTCCCACACGCCGTTCACCACCACAGCCGGGTCCAGGTCACGGAGCACGGCACGGATGTTCTTGGCCAACTGACGGATGAAACGCGTCCGTACCGGTCGGCTTTTGATGGTGATCTCGGGGAAGACTTTAACGATTAATTTCATGGAAACAGCGCGCGCCGGGCCTGCTGAAAAAGGGGGGCGCGGATTATAGCGGAAATCGCTCAAGGTTTAACCAGTTAATATGCATTGCACATGCAATGCACCAAAACGGGTCATTTACCCAAATAAACGCTACATTGCAGTGCGCGATTTATGCCGTTTTTGCCGATTGCACCGTTATAGGGGCCATTTTGAGGCAAAACGGCCATGTTGGCGCACTGGCATGCAATTTGCTCTCTTGTGAGGCAGGTTGCCTTGGCGGAGTATCCGCGCCGGCATCACCCAAATTCTAAGGGCTAACTCCACTACCCCAAGCCCGAAGCCACCCGGAGGACACCATGTCGAAGTCGGTTCAACTCATCAAAGATCATGACGTTAAATGGATTGATCTGCGCTTCACGGACACAAAAGGCACTCAGCACCACGTGACCATGCCGGCTCGCGATGCGCTGGAAGATGACTTCTTCGAAGTCGGCAAGATGTTCGACGGTTCCTCCATCGCCGGCTGGAAAGGCATCGAAGCCTCCGACATGATCCTGCTGCCAGACGACAGCACCGCCGTACTCGACCCGTTCACCGAAGAGCCAACCCTGATCCTGGTGTGCGACATCATCGAGCCTTCGACCATGCAAGGCTATGACCGCGACCCACGCGCCATCGCCCACCGTGCCGAGGAATACCTGAAGTCCACCGGTATCGGCGACACCGCATTCTTCGGCCCTGAGCCAGAGTTCTTCATCTTCGACTCGGTGAAGTTCAAATCCGACATCTCCGGCTCCATGTTCAAGATTTTCTCCGAGCAAGGCTCGTGGATGTCCGACCAGGACGTGGAAGGCGGTAACAAAGGCCACCGTCCAGGCGTGAAAGGCGGCTACTTCCCAGTACCACCGTTCGACTTCGACCACGAAATCCGTACCTCCATGTGCAACGCACTGGAAGAAATGGGCCAGACCGTTGAAGTTCACCACCACGAAGTGGCGACTGCCGGCCAGAACGAAATCGGCGTGAAATTCAACACGCTGGTGAAGAAGGCTGACGAAGTTCAAACCCTGAAATACTGCGTGCACAACGTTGCCGATGCCTATGGCCGCACCGCTACCTTCATGCCTAAGCCGCTGTACGGCGATAACGGCTCGGGCATGCACGTTCACGTATCGATTTCCAAAGACGGCAAGAACACCTTCGCTGGCGAAGGCTATGCCGGCCTGTCCGATACCGCCCTGTACTTCATCGGCGGCATCATCAAGCACGGCAAAGCGCTGAACGGCTTCACCAACCCGTCGACCAACTCCTACAAGCGTCTGGTCCCAGGTTTTGAAGCGCCGGTGATGCTGGCCTACTCGGCACGCAACCGCTCCGCCTCGATCCGTATTCCTTACGTCAACAGCCCTAAAGGCCGTCGTATCGAAGCGCGCTTCCCAGACCCGGCTGCCAACCCTTACCTGGCCTTCGCCGCCCTGATGATGGCCGGCCTGGACGGTATCCAGAACAAGATCCACCCTGGCGACGCCGCCGACAAAAACTTGTACGACCTGCCGCCTGAAGAGGCCAAAGAGATCCCACAAGTGTGCGGCAGCCTGAAAGAAGCCCTGGAAGAGCTGGACAAGGGCCGTGCGTTCCTGACCAAAGGCGGCGTTTTCAGCGACGACTTCATCGACGCTTACATCGCCCTGAAAAGCGAAGAAGAAATCAAAGTACGTACCTTCGTACACCCACTGGAATACGAGCTGTACTACAGCTGCTGATCCGGTAGCGCTGCTTAAGGTAGCGTGATGAAAAAGGCCTCCTTCGGGAGGTCTTTTTTTTGCCTGGGCGTTACGCTACGCCAGCTCTGCAAACCCAATCAACGTGTGGGAGCTGGCTTGCCTGCGATGGCGCACTGCCGGCCACCTGCTGTATCACTGACACACCGCCATCGCGGGCAAGCCCGCTCCCACAGGAGATCACCTTTGAGATATCGACTTGTATTTGCCCTGCTGTTCATCAGTGCCAGTGCGAGCGCTGCGCCGCCTACGCTCGAACCCTTGCTCAACAGCATCGCCGAACGCCTGGAGATTGCCGACCAGGTGGCGCTGAGCAAATGGGACAGCCACAAGCCCGTGGAGGACAAGAAGCGCGAACAAGAGGTGATCGCCAGCGTTACGGCCCAGGCATCTGGTTACAAGCTGGACCCGGCCGCTGCTGAGCAGTTTTTCGCCGCGCAGATCGAAGCCAATAAACTGGTGCAATACACCCACCTGTCCGACTGGCAGTTCCAAGGCAAAGCCCCCGACGATCCACGCCCGGACCTGGTCCAGCAGATCCGCCCGCGATTGGACGAGCTGCAAAAAAGGCTGTTGCAGCAGTTGGCCGACTTCACTCCACAGCGCACCGACCCGCAGTGCCCGCAATGGCTGGCCGAGGCCGTGCACGAACCGCTGAATGATCCGCTGCGCCAACTGGCGATGATCCGCGCCACCGCCGAGCTTTGCATCTATAAAGGTTAAAAGGACTGCAAATCCAATTAAAAATGTGGGAGCTGGCTTGACTGCGATAACGGTGTTGAATGCACCACAGCTATCGCAAGCAAGCCAGCTCCCACACTGACTGCGATTTGCCTTCAAGCTTCAGTTGCTGAACAACCTTCACAAAACCGCACTATATTGGTGCGATAGCCTGCACCCTTCTCAAGTGCCCAGCCCATTTTGGTTCGAAACTTCCCGTTCAAGCTGGCAGAACGCCACAGTTTCGCGCCTAAACCCCTTATTTCAGGGGGTTAGCGCTTCTTTTCGGAGCCTTGGTTTGGTTTTTGCATTTTCCTTGTATCAGCGTGTGCCTCAAGCCCGCGCCTTGCTCCAAAAGAGGTCCCGATGACCATCAGCGATGCACTGCACCGTTTGTTACTCGACAACCTGACCACCGCGACCATCCTGCTCAATGCCGACCTGCGTCTTGAGTACATGAACCCGGCGGCGGAGATGCTCCTGGCCATCAGCGGCCAGCGCAGCCATGGGCAGTTCATCAGCGAATTGTTCACCGAATCGGCCGAAGCCTTGAGCTCGTTGCGCCAGGCCGTGGAGCAGGCTCATCCGTTTACCAAGCGCGAAGCGATGCTCACCGCACTCACTGGGCAGACGTTGACCGTCGACTACGCGGTGACCCCGATCCTGAGCAATGGCGCGACCCTGCTGCTGCTCGAAGTCCACCCCCGCGACCGCCTGCTGCGCATCACCAAGGAGGAAGCGCAGCTGTCCAAGCAGGAAACCAGCAAGATGCTGGTGCGCGGCCTCGCCCATGAGATCAAGAACCCGCTGGGCGGTATTCGCGGCGCGGCACAGTTGTTGTCCCGCGAGCTGCCAGACGAGCACCTCAAGGACTACACCAACGTCATCATCGAAGAAGCCGACCGCCTGCGTAACCTGGTGGACCGCATGCTCGGCTCCAACAAGCTGCCGTCCCTGGCGATGACCAACGTGCATGAGGTGCTGGAGCGCGTCTGCCAACTGGTCGAGGCCGAAAGCCAAGGCTGCATCACCTTGGTGCGCGACTACGACCCAAGCATTCCCGACGTGTTGATCGACCGCGAACAGATGATCCAGGCGGTGCTCAACATCGTGCGCAACGCCATGCAGGCCATCAGCAGCCAGAACGAGCTGCGCCTGGGCCGCATCAGCCTGCGCACCCGCGCCCTGCGCCAGTTCACCATTGGCCATGTGCGCCATCGCCTGGTGACCAAGGTCGAGATCATCGACAACGGCCCCGGCATTCCTGCAGAGCTGCAGGAAACCATCTTCTTTCCCATGGTCAGCGGCCGCCCGGACGGTACCGGGCTGGGCCTGGCCATTACCCAGAACATCATCAGCCAGCACCAGGGCCTGATCGAATGTGAGAGCCACCCCGGCCACACCACGTTCTCGATCTTCCTGCCATTGGAACAAGGAGCCCCCACGACATGAGCCGTAGTGAAACTGTCTGGATCGTCGACGACGACCGTTCTATCCGCTGGGTCCTCGAAAAAGCCTTGCAACAAGAAGGCATGACCACCCAGAGCTTCGACAGCGCCGATGGGGTGATGAGCCGCCTGGCACGCCAGCAGCCGGATGTGATCATTTCCGATATCCGCATGCCTGGCGCCAGTGGCCTGGACTTGCTGGCGCGCATTCGCGAGCAGCATCCGCGCTTGCCGGTGATCATCATGACCGCCCACTCGGACCTGGACAGCGCTGTCGCGTCTTATCAGGGCGGCGCCTTTGAATACCTGCCCAAGCCATTCGACGTGGATGAGGCGGTGGCGCTGGTCAAGCGCGCCAACCAGCACGCCCAGGAACAACAGAACCAGGAAGCCCCGCCAACCCTGACCCGCACCCCGGAAATCATCGGGGAAGCACCGGCGATGCAGGAAGTGTTTCGCGCCATCGGGCGCTTGAGCCATTCCAACATCACCGTACTGATCAACGGCGAATCGGGGACCGGTAAAGAGCTGGTGGCCCATGCGCTGCACCGCCACAGCCCACGGGCGGCCTCGCCGTTTATCGCACTGAACATGGCGGCGATTCCCAAGGATTTGATGGAGTCCGAGCTGTTCGGCCATGAAAAAGGCGCATTCACCGGCGCGGCTAACCTGCGTCGCGGACGCTTTGAACAGGCGGACGGCGGCACACTGTTCCTCGATGAGATCGGCGACATGCCGGCCGATACCCAGACTCGCTTGCTGCGTGTGCTGGCTGACGGTGAGTTCTACCGTGTGGGCGGGCATACGCCGGTCAAGGTGGATGTGCGCATCATCGCGGCCACCCACCAGAACCTGGAAACCCTGGTGCATGCGGGTAAATTCCGTGAGGACTTGTTCCACCGCCTCAACGTGATCCGCATCCACATCCCGCGCATGTCGGACCGTCGCGAAGACATCCCCACCCTCGCCCGCCACTTCCTCAGCCGCGCCGCCCTGGAGCTGGCTGTGGAACCCAAGCTGCTCAAAAGCGAGACCGAGGAATACCTCAAGAACCTGCCGTGGCCCGGCAACGTTCGCCAGCTGGAGAACACCTGCCGCTGGATCACCGTGATGGCCTCCGGGCGAGAAGTACACATCAGCGACCTGCCGCCGGAGCTGCTGAGCCTGCCGCAGGACTCGGCACCCGTGACCAACTGGGAACAGGCGCTGCGCCAATGGGCCGACCAGGCCTTGGCACGCGGCCAGTCGAACCTGCTGGACAGCGCCGTGCCGGCGTTCGAGCGGATCATGATCGAGACTGCGTTGAAACACACTGCCGGCCGCCGCCGCGATGCCGCCGTGCTGCTGGGCTGGGGGCGTAATACCCTGACGCGCAAGATCAAGGAATTGGGGATGAAGGTGGATGGTGGGGATGATGATGAGGGTGATGAGGCCTGAACCCCAAGACCACTGAAAGCCCAGTGTGGGAGCCGGGCTTGCCCGCGATGGCGGTGTGCCAGTCACCCGATATAGGGCTGACACACCGCTATCGCAGGCAAGCCAGCTCCCACATTTGTTTTGTGCAATGCCAGCAGACTGTGCACCGCTTCAATGCACGATGAACCGCCATTGAGCACAGACCCGAAACCTCACAGAGCGCTTTCGCTGCGAAGTTCATAACCGTAGAAACAACCAAAGCCCCGTATTCCGGGGCTTTGCGCTTTTTGGCATTTTTTTCAAGCCGCAATTGCAAGTTTTGGCACGCCCCCTGCAATAACCCTTGTACTACCCAGTTTCGGGGACCTTGGTACAGGCAGGCCGAGAATCCCCTCTTTAACACCGAAGCCTCAGGCTTCACCCCGTTTTGGGAGCCCTGGTACAGGCAGGCCGGGAACTCCCTCTTTTATTGCTCTTGGAGATGGATCTCCAGCCGCCAGCGGCCATCAACCTCTGCACCGCTCCACTCCCCACGCAACGGCCGGGCCGCTACCAGGTTCAGCAGCAAGCCAGCATCGGTCTTGCGTATGCGCCAATTCACGTCCTTGGCATTGACCTTGAGCTGCCCGCTGGCAGCCTTGCCCTGGGCGTCAAACAGCAGCGCCACGGTGCCGTCGATATGCTCGCCGTGCAGCTTGGGTTCGTTGTTGAACCACACCACCAAGCCATCCGCCGCAGGTTCTACCTGTTGCAGTTCAAGCGGTTCGGGGGTGGTCAAGCGGCCGATCATCAAGCCAATCATCAAGCCGACAATCGCCAATGACCCCAACACCCTCGGCAATAGCTTCGGTCTCGGGTCGTCTTCGGGGGTAGAATGCAGCGCATCTTTGCCTTCGGAGCCGTGCATGTTTCACGTCATCCTTTTTCAACCAGAAATTCCGCCGAATACCGGCAACGTTATCAGGCTGTGCGCCAACAGTGGCTGCCACCTGCATTTGATCGAGCCTTTAGGCTTTGACATGGACGACAAGCGCCTGCGCCGTGCCGGGCTGGACTACCACGAGTACGCCACCCTCAAGCGCCATGCCGACCTCGCCAGTTGCCTGGAGAGCCTGGGCCACCCACGGCTGTTCGCGTTCACCACCAAGGGCTCGCGGCCGTTTCATGATGCCAGCTTTGCCGAGGGCGACGCGTTTCTGTTCGGCCCGGAGAGCCGAGGCCTGCCGGCCGAGGTGCTTGACGCGTTGCCCGATGGCCATCGCCTGCGCTTGCCGATGCGTGAAGGCTGCCGCAGCCTGAACCTGTCCAATACCGTGGCCGTCGCCGTCTATGAAGGCTGGCGCCAACTGGGCTTTAAATAACACCGCATAACAAATGTGGGAGCGGGCTTGTGTGGGAGCCGGGCTTGCCCGCGATGCAGGCACCTCGGTGTGTCAGTCACACCGCAGTGATGCTATCGCAGGCAAGCCAGCTCCCACACAAGCCCGCTCCCACATTTTAGAACGGCGCCGCTCAGCAAATTACTGAACGGTCGGCGCGCCTTCCTGTTGCATGCGCTGCAGCTCTTGGGCGTACAGGGCATCGAAGTTCACCGGCGCCAGCATCAGTGCCGGGAACGAGCCACGGGTGACCAGGCTGTCCAGGGTCTCACGGGCATACGGGAACAGGATGTTCGGGCAAAACGCGCCCAGGGTGTGGCTCATGGACGCTTCGTCCAGGCCCTGGATCAGGAAGATACCGGCCTGTTGCACTTCAGCGATGAAAGCGACTTCTTCACCATTCTTGACGGTGACCGACAGGGTCAGCACCACTTCGTGGAAGTCACCTTCCAGGGATTTCTGACGAGTGTTCAGGTCCAGCGCAACGCTTGGGGTCCACTCCTGACGGAAGATGGCCGGGCTTTTTGGCGCTTCGAACGACAGGTCACGCACGTAGATCCGCTGCAGCGAGAACTGTGGGCCTTGGTCTTGCGCTGCTTCGGTGTTCTGTTGATCAGTCATCGCAGATCCTTCTTTATCTTGGGGTTCTTAAGGGTTTAGGAGTCAGACGGACAGCAGCGCATCAAGTTTACCGGCGCGCTCCAGGGCAAACAGATCGTCGCAACCACCGATGTGCCGGGTGCCGATCCAGATCTGCGGGACCGACGTGCGGCCGGCTTTCTGGGCCATTTCGGCGCGCACCTGGGGCTTGCCATCGACCTTGATCTCTTCGAAGGCAACCTTTTTGCTCTGGAGCAACTGCTTAGCTCGAATGCAATAAGGGCAATAATCGCTGGAATACACGACAACCTGGCTCATTCACTTCACCAACGGCAGGTTATCGCCACGCCAGCTGCTGATACCACCGGACAGCTTGGCAGCGGTGAAGCCGGACTTGAGCATCTCACGGGCGTGGGTGCCGGAGTGCTGGCCCTGGGCATCGACCAGGATGATGGTCTTGGCCTTGTGCTTTTCCAGTTCGCCCAGGCGCGCGATCAGCTTGTCCTGGGGAATGTTCAGGGCGCCAACGATATGGCCGGCGGCATAATCCTTGGCCGGGCGAATATCGACGACGACGGCCTCATCCTTGTTGACCAGCGCGGTCAGCTCCGACGTGCTCAGGCTGCGACCACCGCGGCTCAGTTCATGAGCGATCAGCAGCGCCAGCAGGATGACGAAGGCGCCCACAAGCAGGTAGTGGGCAGTGGCAAATGCAATCAGGTGATCAACCATCAAGGAGGTTCCAGGGCGTTAAAATGGCGGTAAGTATACACAGCCGCCAGGGGGGGCCAACCCCCGTAAAGCGGTGACGTGGTTGGAACTTCGCTTTAAACTGCCACTCCCTTTTCAATTGTCTTCCTTTATTAACGCCGCGAGAGGATCTATGACTACCACGCCTAAACCTTTGGTCCTGATAATTCTCGATGGCTTCGGACACAGTGAAAGCCACCACGACAACGCGGTTTACTCGGCCAACAAGCCAGTACTGGACCGTCTGACCGCCACCGTGCCTAACGGCCTGATCTCAGGTTCCGGCATGGACGTGGGCTTGCCGGACGGCCAGATGGGCAACTCGGAAGTCGGCCACATGAACCTCGGCGCCGGACGAGTGGTGTACCAGGACTTCACCCGTGTCACCAAAGCGATCCGCGATGGCGAGTTCTTCGAGAACCCGACCATCTGCGCGGCGGTTGATAAAGCCGTTGCCGCCGGCAAGGCCGTGCACTTCATGGGCCTGTTGTCGGACGGCGGTGTACACAGCCACCAGGATCACCTGGTCGCTATGGCCGAACTGGCGTTCAAGCGCGGCGCTGACAAAATCTACCTGCACGCCTTCCTCGACGGCCGCGACACGCCGCCCAAAAGCGCGCAATCCTCTATCGAACTGCTGGACGCCACCTTCGCCGCTCTGGGCAAGGGCCGTATCGCCAGCCTGGTGGGCCGCTACTTCGCCATGGACCGCGACAACCGTTGGGACCGAGTCTCTCAAGCCTACAACCTGATCGTCGACGGCCAGGCCGAATTCAACGCGGCCACCGCCCAGGAAGGTCTGGAAGCAGCCTACGCCCGTGGCGAGAGCGATGAGTTCGTCAAGGCCACCACCATCGGCGAGCCGGTGAAGGTCGAAGACGGCGACGCCGTGGTGTTCATGAACTTCCGCGCCGACCGTGCCCGTGAGCTGAGCCATGTGTTTGTCGATGAAGGCTTCAAGGACTTCGAACGCGCGCGCCAGCCGAAGGTCGAGTTCGTCATGCTCACCCAATACGCCGCCAACATCCCGGCCCCTTCGGCGTTCGCGCCGGGCAGCCTGGAGAACGTGCTGGGCGACTACCTGGCCAAGAACGGCAAGACCCAGCTGCGCATCGCCGAAACCGAGAAATACGCCCACGTGACGTTCTTCTTCTCCGGTGGCCGCGAAGAGCCGTTCCCCGGCGAAGAGCGCATTCTGATCCCGTCACCAAAAGTCGCGACCTACGACTTGCAGCCGGAAATGAGCGCGCCGGAAGTCACCGACAAGATCGTCGATGCCATTGATAACCAGCGTTATGACGTGATCGTGGTCAACTACGCCAACGGCGACATGGTTGGCCACAGCGGCAACCTGGAAGCGGCGGTCAAGGCAGTTGAATGCCTGGACTTGTGCGTTGGCCGCATTGTCGACGCGCTGGAAAAAGTCGGCGGCGAAGCGCTGATCACCGCCGACCATGGCAACTGCGAACAGATGTCCGACGAATCCACCGGCCAGGCGCACACCGCGCACACCACCGAGCCGGTGCCGTTCATCTATGTTGGCAAACGTGACCTGAAAGTGCGTGAAGGTGGCGTGCTGGCGGATGTGGCGCCGACCATGCTCAAGCTGATGGGGCTGGAGCAGCCGAAGGAGATGACCGGCACCTCGATCCTGGTCTGATCCAAAGTACGCCACAAAACAGTGTGGGAGCGGGCTTGCCCGCGATAGCGGCTAATCAGTCGACATCTATGTCGCTGACCCACCGCAATCGCGGGCAAGCCCGCTCCCACATTGGTTTGTGGCGCTTTGAGAGATATCTTTTTGCCATACCAGCACCACTCGGCACCTATCTTGCCCACCAGCCCCAATTGGGCGTTTTTTTTGCAGCGCTTGGCGGGCATACTAGGCCGTCCTTTTCCCCTGGTGTCGCCCGCCTCTATGCTTCGCGCCTTGATAACCCTTGCTCTTGTCTGCCTGCTCCAACCGGCGTTTGCCGATGAGCGCGCACAAACCCAACAACAGTTGGACGCTACGCGTCAGGACATTACCGAGCTGAAAAAGCTGCTCGGCAAGCTCCAGGAAGAAAAATCCGGGGTGCAGAAAGACCTGCGCGGCACGGAAACCGAAATGGGCAAGCTGGAGAAGCAGGTCCAGGAGCTGCAAAAAGAACTAAAGAAGAGCGAGTCGGAACTGGAGCGACTCGACGCTGAGAAAAAAAAACTCCAGAGCGCGCGCGTTGAACAGCAACGCCTGATCGCGATCCAGGCCCGTGCCGCGTACCAGAGCGGCCGCCAGGAGTACCTCAAGCTGCTGCTCAACCAGCAGAATCCGGAAAAATTCGCCCGTACCCTCACCTATTACGATTACCTGAGCCAGGCGCGCCTGGCGCAATTGAAGGGGTTTAACGAAACCCTGCGTCAATTGGCCAATGTCGAACAGGAAATCGCCGACCAGCAATCCCAGCTACTCGACCAGAAAACCGCCCTCGACACCCAGCGCGACCAGCTCGATAAAGTACGCAAGGAACGCCAGCAGGCCCTGGCCAAGCTCAACAGCGACGTAAAAGCCCGCGACGCCAAGCTCCAGGCCCGCGAGCAGGACCAGGCCGACCTGGCCAAAGTCCTCAAGACCATCGAAGAAACCCTGGCCCGCCAGGCACGCGAGGCCGAAGAAGCGCGGCAAAAAGCGCTGATCGCCCAGCAGGAAGCCGAAAAAAAGCGTCAGCGTGAGGCTGAACTGGCTGCCACCACCGACGCTCCGGCCCCGCGCAAACCCGCGCGCGCAGCCCCTGGCCCGCTGGTTTCCAGCAGTGGCGAGTCGTTCGGCGGCCCTTTTGCTTCAGCGCGCGGCAAACTTCCATGGCCGGTTGATGGTCGATTACTGGCACGCTTTGGGGAAACCCGTGGCGATGACACCCGCGCCAAGTGGGATGGCGTGATGATCAGCGCCTCTGCCGGCAGCCAGGTCCACGCCGTGCATGGTGGCCGCGTGGTGTTTGCCGATTGGTTGCGGGGCGCCGGCTTGCTGGTGATTCTTGACCACGGTAATGGCTATTTGAGCCTTTACGGCCACAATCAGACA
Organism: Pseudomonas sp. PA-4-8C; assembly: GCF_021606625.1. Lineage (NCBI taxonomy): Bacteria > Pseudomonadati > Pseudomonadota > Gammaproteobacteria > Pseudomonadales > Pseudomonadaceae > Pseudomonas > Pseudomonas sp. PA-4-8C. The sequence goes on along the minus strand of NZ_WKCD01000025.1, from coordinate 7,277 downwards.
TTACTCAAGTCGGCAGGTGATGTTGTAAAAGCCGGTGAATCCATCTCCACTGTCGGTAACAGTGGTGGCCAGGACACCCCGGCGCTGTACTTCGCTATTCGTCAGCAGGGCCGCCCGAGCGACCCTGCACAATGGTGCCGGTCCCAAGGATAGGGTCGCATCTACATTAGGAGTTCGTTCGACATGCTGCATTTGTCCCGCCTCACTTCGCTGGCCCTGACGATCGCCCTGGTGATCGGCGCGCCTCTGGCTTTTGCCGACCAGGCCGCACCGGCTGCACCCGCCACGGCTGCGACGACCAAGGCGCCATTGCCGCTGGACGAGCTGCGTACCTTTGCCGAGGTCATGGACCGGATCAAGGCAGCGTATGTCGAACCCGTAGACGACAAGGCCCTGCTGGAAAATGCCATCAAGGGCATGCTCAGCAACCTCGACCCGCACTCCGCCTACCTGGGCCCGGAAGATTTCGCCGAGTTGCAGGAAAGCACCAGCGGTGAGTTCGGCGGCCTTGGCATCGAAGTGGGCTCCGAAGACGGCCAGATCAAAGTGGTCTCGCCTATCGACGACACCCCGGCGTCCAAGGCCGGTATCCAGGCCGGCGACCTGATCGTGAAGATCAACGGCCAGCCAACCCGCGGCCAGACCATGACCGAAGCCGTCGACAAGATGCGCGGCAAGCTCGGCCAGAAGATCACCCTGACCCTGGTACGCGACGGCGGCAACCCGTTTGACGTGACCCTGGCCCGCGCGACCATCACGGTCAAGAGCGTGAAAAGCCAGCTGCTGGAGTCGGGCTACGGTTATATCCGTATCACCCAGTTCCAGGTCAAGACCGGCGACGAAGTGGCCAAGGCCCTGGCCAAGCTGCGCAAAGACAACGGCAAGAAGCTCAACGGCATCGTGCTTGACCTGCGCAACAACCCAGGCGGCGTGTTGCAGTCGGCGGTCGAGGTGGTCGACCACTTCGTCACCAAGGGCCTGATCGTCTACACCAAGGGCCGTATCGCCAACTCAGAGTTGCGCTTCTCGGCCACCGGCAACGACCTCAGCGAGAACGTGCCACTGGCGGTATTGATCAACGGTGGCAGCGCCTCGGCTTCGGAAATCGTCGCCGGTGCCCTGCAAGACCTCAAGCGCGGCGTGCTGATGGGCACCACCAGCTTCGGCAAAGGCTCGGTGCAGACCGTATTGCCGCTGAACAACGAGCGTGCGCTGAAGATCACCACGGCGCTGTACTACACGCCCAACGGCCGCTCGATCCAGGCCCAGGGCATCGTGCCGGACATCGAAGTACGCCGCGCCAAGATCACCAACGAGATCGACGGCGAATACTACAAAGAGGCCGACCTGCAAGGTCACCTGGGCAATGGCAACGGCGGTGCCGACCAGCCAACCGGCAGCCGCGCCAAGGCCAAGCCGATGCCGCAGGACGATGACTACCAACTGGCCCAGGCACTCAGCCTGCTCAAGGGCTTGAGCATCACCCGCAGCCGTTGATCATGCGCCTTGCCCTGATCCTCGCTGTGCTGTGCAGCCTGGCAGGGGTCGCTCAAGCGGCCCCTGCCGGCGAACCGCACAAAGCCTACCTGACACTGATCATCGACGACCTGGGGCAAAACCTGCCTCGGGATCGCCGCGTGCTCGCGCTACCCGGCCCGGTGACTACCGCCATCATGCCGGACACGCCCCACGCCGCCGAATTCGCCCGTGAGGCCCACAAGGCTGGCAAGATCGTGATCCTGCACATGCCCATGGACCCGGCCACCGGCCCATTCGCCTGGCACCCGGAGCTGTCGATCGAAGAACTGGGCAAGCGCCTGGACGCTGCGTTCGACGCAGTGCCCTACACCGCCGGTATCAACAACCACATGGGCAGCCGCATGACTGCACAACCGGCGGCGATGGCCTGGCTGATGGGTGAGTTGCAACGGCGCCACAAGTTCTTCGTCGACAGCCGCACCAGCGCGCAAACCGTTGCCGCCGCCGAGGCGCAGAAGATCGGTTTGGCCCATGTGTCGCGGGATGTATTTCTCGACGACGAACGCACCGAAGCGGCGATTACCACGCAGCTGCAAACCGCGATCAAACTGGCGCACAAGCAGGGTTCGGCAGTCATGATCGGGCATCCTTACCCACAGACGCTGGCGGTGCTGGAGCGCGAATTGCCCAAGCTCAAGGCGCAGGGCGTGGAGTGGATCGATATCAAATTGATGATCAGCGTGCGCAGTAACCGGGCGATGGCCGGGCATGGCAAGAACGGCATCTACCGCTGACGCCCCCCCTGTAGGAGCGAGCTCGCTCGCGAAAAACTTGAGACCGCCGCGTACCCCCTGGATACCCGCGTCATCGTTGACGTCCTTCGCGAGCAAGCTCGCTCCTACAGGTAGTTGGCCATGATCTGGTCGATAAGGCCTTCTTCACGCAACTGGTCCAGCGCGGACTGAAGCTTGGCCACCACCTCATCCGGCACGTCCTTGTTCAACGCCAGGTAAAGCTGCGCACTGTTGAAGCGCAATACCGTCTTGAGCCCGTTCACACCCACTTGCCGCGCCAGGTAACGTCCTGCAGGATCGCCAGTGGCCCACAGGTCGATCTGGCCCTCCATGAGCTTTTGCGCATTGTCCTGGTCACGCAAGGCAACAATCGGCTTGAGCCCCTGCTTGTCCAGGCTTTCGGCAATGGCGTCGCCTTTGTAGGCGCCGATCCTGTAGCGGCGCGCCTGCTCAAGGTTTTCCAGTTGGATCTTGCTGTCGGCCTTGGCCAATAGCACCCAATCGTCCGGGCCGATGGGGCCGACCCATTTGAACAAGGCTTCACGGTCTGGCAACCGCGCCATCACAAACACGCCGTAACCCGGCTTTTCCAGGGCGAGTTTGTAGATTCGCTCCCAAGGGAAACGCAGGGTCAGGTTGTAGGAAATGCCGGCACGTTTGAAGGTTTCGCGCATGATGTCTACGGCGATGCCTTCGATGTTCTCGTCCTTGGCGAAGTTCTTGCCGTTTTTCGCCATGTTGTAGGGCGGGAAATTTTCTGTCAGCAACACCAGGGAGGCGTCAGACGGTTGTTCGGCGTGTGCCGTAGCCACCATGAGCATGGAGGAACTGGCGAGGGCGAGCAGCAGGTGTTTGAACATGAAGGCTACCGGAATCCATGGCAAGCGCAGAGAGTGCCGCGAGCCTGCCATGGTGTCCAGCAGCGTTTAGCGCACGACGATACCGCGTGCGGCCATGTAGGCCTTGGCCTCGGGCACGGTGTATTCGCCAAAGTGGAAAATACTCGCCGCCAGCACCGCGCTGGCGTGGCCTTCCAGTACACCATCGGCCAGGTGTTGCAGGTTGCCGACGCCACCCGATGCGATCACCGGAATGCCCAGGGCATCGCTGATGGCGCGGGTAACGCCCAGGTCGAAGCCGTTTTTCATGCCGTCCTGGTCCATGCTGGTCAGCAGGATTTCACCGGCGCCCAGGCCTTCCATCTTCATCGCCCACTCCACCGCGTCCAGCCCGGTAGGCTTGCGCCCGCCGTGGGTGAAGATCTCCCAGCGCGGGGTTTCGCCCGGGCCGGATACCTTCTTGGCGTCGATAGCCACCACGATGCATTGCGAGCCGAAGTGCTGCGCGGCTTCGCCGACAAACTCGGGGTTGAATACGGCGGCGGTGTTGATCGAGACCTTGTCTGCACCGGCATTGAGCAGGTTGCGGATGTCTTGCACGGTGCGCACGCCACCGCCCACGGTCAGTGGGATAAACACCTGGCTGGCCATGCGCTCGACGGTATGCAGCGTGGTGTCGCGGCCATCGACGCTGGCAGTGATGTCGAGAAAGGTAATCTCGTCGGCACCTTGCTCATCGTAGCGACGGGCGATTTCCACCGGGTCGCCGGCATCACGGATGTTCTCGAACTTGACGCCCTTGACCACGCGACCGTTGTCGACGTCCAGGCAAGGGATGATGCGTTTGGCCAGCGCCATGGTCAGTCCTCAGCCGTTGTAGGCGTCGCAGTAAGCCTGAGCTTCGGCGACGTCCAGAGTGCCTTCATAGATCGCACGGCCGGTGATGGCGCCGATAATGCCGGGAGCCTTGGCGTCCAGCAGCGACTTGATGTCACCCAGGTTATGAATGCCGCCGGAAGCGATCACCGGAATCTTGGTGGCCGCTGCCAGGGCTGCGGTGAAGGGTACGTTGCAGCCCTGCATCATGCCGTCTTTGGCGATGTCGGTATAAACAATGGCAGACACGCCGTCGGCTTCGAACTGCTTGGCCAGGTCGATCACCTGCACTGTGCTGATTTCAGCCCAGCCGTCGGTAGCGACGAAGCCATCTTTGGCATCCAGGCCTACGATCACTTTGCCCGGGAAAGCGCGGCAGGCTTCGGCGACGAAGGCTGGATCTTTCACGGCCTTGGTGCCGATGATCACGTAGCTCACGCCCGCTTTGACGTAGTGCTCGATGGTTTCCAGGGAGCGGATACCGCCGCCGATCTGGATCGGCAGGTTCGGGTAGCGCTTGGCGATGGCAGTAACCACCTCGCCGTTGACCGGCTGGCCTTCGAAGGCGCCGTTCAGGTCCACCAGATGCAGACGACGGCAGCCCCCTTCTACCCATTTGGCAGCCATGCTCACCGGGTCATCGGAGAACACGGTGGAATCTTCCATGCGGCCTTGGCGCAGGCGTACACAAGCGCCGTCCTTGAGATCGATAGCGGGGATAATCAGCATCTGGCAAACCTTATTCGATATTCAGCAATGCTTGGGAAATCAGTGTTTCTCAAGCGACCACAAGTCGCTTTCGATGCTTTCGAACCTTTCTTTAAGGAGCGTCTGCGTGTCGAAAATCGCCCTGTTGTAATAATGCGGCGCCACTTCGGTGGTAAACAGCTCAAGAATCTCGGCGACCTCGAACGAGCCCAGCTTGAGCTCGAAGCGGTCCTCCATGAATCGCTTGATCTTGTCAGTAGCCTCACGCTCCTGCTCGGGCGCGAGGTTCAAGATCGGCTGCTTCGGTTTCCTGGCCATTTACCAGCGACCATCCCACGCGGCGAAGTTCTGCAGCAATTGCAGGCCATGGGTATGGCTCTTCTCCGGGTGAAACTGCACGGCAAAGCGCGAACCATCGGCCAGCGCGGCGGCAAAGTCGACGCCGTAATGCCCGCCACCCACCACCTGGCGCGGGTTACCGGCGGCGATGTAGTAGCTGTGCACGAAGTAGAAACGCGCCATGTCCGGGATGTCGTGCCACAGCGGGTGGTCGACGGTGCGGCGCACTTCGTTCCAGCCCATGTGCGGGACTTTGAGGTGCTCGCCCTCTTCATGCAGGTCTTTGCCGAAGAACTTCACCTGGCCCGGAAACAGGCCGATGCAGTCGACTCCGCCGTTCTCTTCACTGCTGTCGAGCAAGGCTTGCATGCCCACGCAGATGCCGAGGAACGGGCGGTCCTGGCTGACTTCGCGCACCAGGCTGTCAAAACCCAGGCGGCGGATCTCGGCCATGCAATCGCGAATCGCGCCAACACCGGGGAACACCACGCGGTCGGCTTCGCGAATCACGTTGGCATCGCTGGTGATCAGCACCTTGCCGGCACCTACATGCTCAAGGGCCTTGGCCACCGAGTGCAGGTTACCCATGCCGTAATCGATAACCGCGACCGTCTGCATTACAGGACGCCCTTGGTCGACGGCATTTGCCCGCCCATGCGCTCATCGACTTCCACAGCCATGCGCAGTGCGCGGCCGAAAGCCTTGAACACGGTTTCGATCTGGTGGTGAGTGTTGGTGCCGCGCAGGTTGTCGATGTGCAGGCTGACCAGTGCGTGGTTAACGAAACCTTGGAAGAATTCCTGGAACAGGTCGACGTCAAAGCCACGGCCCACGTTCGCGCGGGTGTAAGGCACGTGCATCTGCAAACCCGGGCGACCGGAGAAGTCGATGACCACACGGGACAGCGCTTCGTCCAGCGGGACATAGGCATGGCCGTAGCGACGGATGCCTTTTTTGTCGCCGATGGCCTTGGCAAACGCCTGGCCGAGGGTGATGCCCACGTCTTCCACCATGTGGTGGTCGTCGATGTGCAGGTCGCCTTTGCCGACGATATCCAGGTCGATCAGCCCGTGACGGGCGATCTGGTCCAGCATGTGCTCAAGAAAAGGGACACCGATATCAAATCGGGCCTTTCCGGTGCCATCCAGGTTGATCGAGGCTTTGATCTGGGTTTCCAGAGTGTCGCGCTCGACAGATGCCTTACGTTCGGCCATCACCAGCTCCGCAAAATCATTGGGCGAAAAAGGCAGCCATTATAGGGGCGCGGGCGCTAAACAGAAACAACGAAGGGGATAAGACTGACGAGTTAATCTCGGCGCCCCAGCATGGTGCGCGCGATCATTCCCACGCTCCGCGTGGGAATGCCGCCAGGAACGCTCCGCGTTCCGATCACACCGCAGGGCCCAAGCCCTGCGCAGAGGGTGACGCAGAGCGTCACGGGATGCATTCCCACGCGGGAGCGTGGGAACGATCAGCGCGGGAGCGTGGGAACGATCAGCCAACGATCAGCCACGGTATCAGTGGAACAGTACTGCGGTCTTCTGCAGGGTCACCCACACACCCCACGCCAACGGAATACCCACTACCAGCCACGCGGCAATCGCCAGCGGCTTGCTGGCGGCGGAGGCCTTCCACTCCAGCACGGTGCTCGCATCAGCACCTTTGTCATGGCCCAGCGCCTGTTCGGCGGCAAGTTCGGCATCGGTCATGAAGTACTTGTCGGCCACCGGGCGCACCAGCAGGTTGCAGATAAAGCCCAGCACCAGCAGGCCGGCGAGGATGTACAAGGTGATGTCGTAGGCCGCGGCGCGTTCAACGCCGATGCTCAACTGGTATTCACGCAGGTAGTTCACCAGCACCGGGCCCAGTACGCCCGCCGCAGCCCAGGCGGTCAGCAGGCGACCGTGGATCGCGCCGACCATCTGGGTCCCGAACAAGTCGGCCAGGTAAGCCGGGACCGTGGCAAAACCACCGCCGTACATCGACAGGATGATGCAGAACGCGGCCACAAACAGCGCCACGTTGCCCAGATGCCCCAGGTTCGGGATCAGCGCATACAGGGCAAAGCCCAGGGCGAAGAACACGAAGTAGGTGTTTTTACGCCCCAGGTAGTCAGAGAACGAGGCCCAGAAGAACCGACCACCGATGTTGAACAAGCTCAACAGGCCGGTAAAACCAGCGGCAATGGCTGCAATGGAGGCCAGTTGACCAGCATCCAGTTGACCAAATGGCACATCAACAC
>NZ_WKCD01000249.1:0-8341 GCF_021606625.1 Pseudomonas sp. PA-4-8C | reverse complement strand
CCCTTCGGGCCTGCCGTCTCGCCTGCGGATCACACTGGCGTCGACAGCTCTCAGGTCAATGCCCATCGTGAACCGATCAACTTCGAAATAACGCCCGACGGCAACGGTGGTTGGACCAAGTTGTGACAACCCACTGTTTTCTGCCTAAGCCGCCGTAACACGCAGGGCTTTGCCGAACAACCGCCCCCATGGGTTGCACCCTGGAAGGTATAGCTCGGCGAGCCCAACGACGCTTACCCATGCCGATGTACAGGACGCCCTCAAAGGCGGCTTGACGAAGGGTGATTGCTGGTATTAAGCGTCTGTCCCTTGGCGAATAGGCGCCATGGCACTGGTCATCGACCTCGCGTTGACAGCAGTTTTCTCAGCACGCCATATTCACGTTTGATCAACTGATGCACCGTGTCCCTGTTCGCTGTTGGTTTGTCGGACCGCTCATCCCTTTTCTCACTGATTTTCAATAATGCGTCAGCACATCCGTGCGCTTTAAAATAATCCTCGGTATTAACCCGTGGCAACGGAATCAACCCACCACGGCGGCTATCAAACACAACACCTTTTACTTCATAGGCTTTCAAGACCTGCTTAAGCCCGCCATCGAAGCTTATAAACATCGGTATAAAAAAGTCTCCCATGCCTTGAGACATGATCAATGTCTCCATGAGCCGTGGCGCCGCCATGTCCCACGCAATATTGTCGAGTTTTTTCAATAGCCTTCTGGGTGCCTTTTGGCTTTTTTTTATTTTTTCCAACATCGAAATTAACCGAGGACCAACAAAATACTTATGTGCAACAATCGCCTCACGGTCCAAATAAACGCCAACCACGTCATTAACATAATCAAAAAATTCGGAAATTTTATGCTTTGCCGACTTATTAGATGACAATTGAATCTTCACCATCCCAATCACTTGCAACAAGATGACACGTTGCATCAAGGCAAAACTCAGAACCTGCGTACGCCCTTCTTCAGAAGCATAATAGCTGTGGCTGAAATTAATCGCCCTGCGGGCGGCCTCTCGGTGGGTGAACCTCGGTTTAGGATTAGATGTGCGTTTGTATTCAGCGCAATCGATGCTTCTGAACAGCTGAAGACTGACCAAGTTATTCCTGAATTTTTTACTTAACGTCTTCCAAAACTTCAAGGGTGAATACGCAGCGCACTGGTGAATATTTTTCACCTCTTTTACGTTCTCCGCCATGTAGTAAAAATAATCAAAGTTCAGATCATCATTCAAAATATCATCGACAAACGCGACCACTCTGTGATGCATGGTTTTTAACGGACGCCCGCGCATCAACGCATCCACATACGAGGCCATATTAGTATCAAACATCAAACTATAGTCGATTTTAAAGTCCGCACGCCCTTGCTGATGATAGGAAAACAGAATCCTGTCATTCAAAAAATAGACTTCCCCACCTGAAAAATAGGGAACCAGTACCGCCTCATCGCCTTTCGCATACTTTTTTACGGAGCCTGGAATATTCGCCCGCTTATAATCTTCCAAGGCAACAATAGCGGTGATAGTTCTTTCAAGCCAGTCGACATCCAGATCTGATCTACTTCTGAAGCGCTCCGGGCCTTGGATAACAAATAGGCAAGCTTCTCTACTCCTGGCAACTCTCTCACAAAATAAAATCCTTACATCAGATAAAACATCGTCCCCTCACACTAAAAACACCCAGTTTCCAGATTTGAATTGGGGGCACATCCGTTGACTTGCTTACCAACTACCAGACGCCCCACCGCCGCCACTGGAACCGCCACCGCTCGACGAACTACTGCTGGAACTGGAGCTGCTGGAACTTGAACTGGACCCACCGCCGGAGCCAGAACCTTCGCCGACCTTGCCAAAGATAATCAGCGCAACAAACGATGCGATAGGAAATGCCAGCAACCAGGCGTCGCGATCGCCGTCCATTACCTGCCCCGCCACCCCGTACACGGCCACCGCCGCCAGCAGTCGTACGGCAAAACCTGCGCGGCTGGTGCGCCATGTCTCCCTCATGAGCAGCAGTAGCACCAGGTACAACCCCAGCACCACCAAGACGCCCAGGGGCCACAGCAGCCAATGGATGAAACTGACATCCACATACTGGTTTGCTACTACCAGTCCGAGGATGTAAGCCAGCAACCCGATCACGCCGTAAAACAGCGTGCGCACCTGCCACAACGCGCCGAATAGCGCGCCGCCAATCAACAAGGTCAGCGGCATTGCAAACAGGAACATCGGCCAGTCTCGACCGCCGGCCAATACCGTCAGCAACAGCGTGGCCGCCACCGCGAGGATCAAGGCCCTGCGCCAGTGCAACTTGCCGGCGGCGATCAACACACCGGCGAGCGCACCCAGGACAAACGCCGCCAATATCGCGAAAAATTGCGGGTTGATCCCCGGCCCGGCCACTTCAGGCAGGTCGCCGCCGTCCACCAGTACCACCAGCGCGTTCACGCCTTGCTGGATGCCACCGGCAAAATCGCCCTGACGAAACGCTGGAGTGAGGCGTTCTTCAATGATGCGATGGGCCAGTAGATCGGTAACGATGCCTTCCAGGCCATAACCCACCTCGATGCGCACTGTGCGGTCGGCTTTGGCCACCACCAGCAGGATGCCGTCGTTGACGTCCTGGCGCCCCAGCTTCCAGGCGCGGAACAGTTGGTTGGCATAGTCTTCGATGCCACTGCCGCCGGTAGTCGGCACCAGCAATACGGCCACTTGCGCGCCTTTGCGTTGTTCAAGGTCGGCGAGTTGTTGCTTGAGGCGCAGCACGGTGCCCGAGTCGAGGGTGTTGGTCAGGTCAATGACCCGCTGATCAAGGGCTACCCCAATCGGCGAGGTGTCCGCATGAGCGGTGATCAACAGGCTGGAAAATACCAAGGCCAGTAGGCTGAACACCGATTGCCGCACAAGCACGATCATGTATGGTTACCTGAAGTCTCTCCCTGAAGGCGCCGACTTTACCTTATCTGCGTGCAAACGCGTGACCCAGGGCCTGCGACTATCTAAACTGCCGATAAGCTGCATAGCAATAAGCCATCTACGGGACGCCCATGGACCTAAGTCACCGCAACAATGTACATGTGATGGGCAACGGTCCCTCGACGCTGGTGTTTTCCCACGGCTTTGGTTGCAACCAGGCCATGTGGAATGCCTTGGCACCGCACTTTCTCGAGCGCTTTCGCGTGGTGCTGTATGACCTGGTCGGCGCCGGCCTGTCAGACTTGAGTGCGTTCGAAAAAGCCAAATACAGCCGCCTGGATGGCTATGCCCATGACCTGAACGAGATTATCGACGCCTACGCCCAAGGCCCGGTGATTCTGGTGGGTCACTCGGTGAGCGCGATGATCGGCACCCTCGCCGACCGTTTCATCCCGCAGCGCATTGCCGCGCACGTGATGATTGGCCCATCGCCGCGCTATATCGACACCGATGAGTATGTCGGCGGTTTCCAGCATGGCGACATCGACGACCTGCTCGACACCCTCGACAGCAACTACCTGGGCTGGTCCAGCGCCATGGCCCCGGTGATCATGGGCGCGCCGACGCAGCCGCACCTGAGCGAGGCGCTCACCGAGAGTTTCTGCCGCACCGAGCCGGACATCGCCAAGCAGTTCGCCCGCGTGACCTTTCTGTCGGATAACCGCCAGGATGTGTTCGGCCTGACTACCCCGGTGCTGATCCTGCAATCGACCGAAGACCTGATCGCTCCCGTGGCCGTGGGTGAATACCTGCACGCCGTATTACCTAACAGCACCTATTGCCTGGTCGAGAATGTCGGCCATTGCCCCCACATGAGCGCCCCCCAGGCGTGCACAGCAGCGATGGACCGCTTCCTCGCCCCTTGGGCGGCTGCCGATGCCCGCTGATTCACTGTTTGACAGCGCGGCCTGCGCCCTGGCGGTGACCCAGGAAGACGGCACGATCCTGCACGTCAACCCGCGCTTGTGCGATTGGCTGGGCTTCACCGCCGCCCAACTGCTGGGCCGGCGTTTCCAGGACCTGCTGGCCATGGGCGGGCGGATTTTTTACCAGACGCACCTGGCGCCGATGCTGCGTATGCATGGCAACGTCACCGAGGTGAAACTCGACATCCGCCATTGCAACGGGCACAAAGTCACGGTCTTGCTCAACGCCAACCAGCGCCAGCAGCCCGACGGCGTGGTGTATGACTTGGCGTTGTTCGGCACCACCGACCGTGACAAGTACGAGCGCGAGCTGCTCAATGCCCGCAAGCAGGCCGAAGCCCTGCTACAGGAAAAAACTGCTACGGAACTGGCCCTGCAACAGGCCCAGGCCGAGCTGAGCGAAGCCTATGCCATTGCTCAGCGCCGGGCGTTGTTTGCCGAACAGATGGTGGCGATTGTCAGCCATGACCTGAAAAACCCACTCACCGCGATCCGCATGGCCTCCGACTTTCTCCAGCGTGGCGAGCGCACGGCCAAGGAGCGCCAGCTGTTGGGGCACATCGGCCAGTCGGCCGAACGCGCCCACCGCATGATCGCCGACCTGCTGGACTTCACCCAGGCCCGGGTCGGCCAGGGCATTACCATCAAGCCGCAACCGCTGGACCTGCACAGCGTTATTCATCGCAGCGTCGACGAACTGCGGGTGGCCTTCCCCAAGGCCACGCTGGTGCATCACGGCGAGGGCCAGGGCGATGCGTGCCTGGACGCCGACCGCGTGCAACAGATGATCGGTAACCTGGTGGCCAACAGCGTGGCCTATGGCGACTTGCTGCAGCCGATCACCATTACCTCGCGCCTGGGCGATAACACCTGCGAGGTTGCAGTGCACAACCACGGCCCGGCGATACCCCAAGCCTTGCTGGCCGGGTTGTTCGAACCCATGACCCGCGGCACCGACCAGGGCAGCGACGTGCGCAGCGTGGGCCTGGGCCTATATATCGTGCGTGAACTGGCCAGGGTGCATGGCGGCGATGTGGCAGTGAGTTCCTGTGAGGCACGCGGCACAACCTTCACTGTGACGTTCTAAACGTAGGAGCGAGCTTGCTCGCGAAAAACTCACAGACGCCGCGTTTATTCAGGCAGTACGCGTTATTGTTGGCGTTTTTCGCGAGCAAGCTCGCTCCTACAGGGGGTTGATGGGTCATGCTTATTGTATTCAGCGGTTTGCCGGGCAGTGGCAAGACCACGATTGCCAGGGAGCTGGCGCGACAGGTGGGCGCGGTTTACCTGCGTATCGATGTGATCGAGCAGGCGCTGCGCGACGCCGGTGTGTTGGCGGGCGATGTGGGGGCCAGTGGCTACGGTGTGGCGAATGCTCTGGCGCTGAGTAACCTGCGCCTGGGGCAGCGGGTGATCGCCGATTGTGTAAACCCGGTGAAGGAAAGCCGTGATGCCTGGCAAGCGGTGGCGACAGCCGCCGGCGTGGCGCTGATCAATATCGAGGTGGTATGTTCCGATCAGCAGGCGCATCGGCATCGAGTCGAAGGCCGTGTGGGCGATATTCCGGGGCTGGTGCCGCCGACCTGGCAATCGGTGCAGGTGCATGAGTATGAACCCTGGGAAGCGCCGCCGTTCAGGCTGGATACGGCGCAGATGACGCCGGCAGAGGCTGTCGCGGCAGCCTTGTTCCATCTAGGCTAAAGACCCACCTTGTGACGAGGGAGCAAGCTCCCTCGCCACCATCCTTAGAAGTTACTGCGCAGCGCCTCAAGCCCGCCTTCGTAGACACCGGTAAACAACTCCTCTACCTGCGCCTCGGTGGTACCCGCTGCCGGCGTGAACACCCCGGACCAGGTGACTTTCGCCGAGGTGTCTGTCAACGCTTCAACCTGCAAGGTCGCCAGGTAAGCACTCACCGGAAACGGCGACGCTTCAATGGTGTAGCTGTAGGTGCGCGCCACGTTGTCGAAGGTCTGCAAACGCTCGACAATCGCGCCGCCGTCAGCGGTGGTCAGGTGACGCACACGGCCACCCTCGCTCGGCTCGCTCTTGGCAATAAAAGGCAGCCAGTCGGGCAGGCTGTTGAAGCCGCCAATCAATTGCCAGACTTGGTCGGCCGGCACCGCAATTTCAATCACAGAAGACGCTGTTGCCACGATCAATACTCCAGTCAGGAAAAATCAGATTGCCATGCTGTCGACAACGCCACCGTCGACCCGCAGCGCGGCACCGGTTGTCGCCGAAGACAGCGGTGAAGCAATGTACGCCACCAGGTTCGCCACTTCATCCACATTGGCCGCACGCTGGATGATCGAGGTGGGCCGCGCGTGGCGCACAAACACATCCGCTTCTTCTCGGGCACTGCGCCCGGATTCGGCCGTGGCGTCCTTGAGCATGTGTTCCAGGCCATCGGTAAAGGTGGGCCCAGGCAAGATAGCATTCACCGTCACCCCGGTCCCCGCCAGGCGCTTGGCCAGGCCGTGGGACACCGCCAGGTTGGCGCTTTTGGTCACTCCGTAGTTGATCATGTCGGCCGGCGTCGCCACGCCAGACTCCGACGACACGAAGATCACCCGGCCCCAACTCTGCTCGACCATGCCCGGCACATAATGGCGCGCCAGGCGCACGCCGGAGATCACATTGACCTCATAGAAGCGCGCCCACTCACTGTCCGGCGCGTCGAAGAAATCCACCGCGTCGAAGATGCCCAGGTTGTTGACCAGAATGTCGGCGCGGGGTTCGGCGGCGAAGAGTTTCTGTGCGCCTTCAACGGTCCCGAGGTCGGCCACCACACCACGCAGTTGAGCAGCGGGAACCGCCTGGCGAATGCTGGCCAGGGCGTCGTCCACCTTGCCTGCATCACGCCCGATCACCACCACCGTGGCACCCGATTGCGCCAGGGCCTGGCTGATGCCCAGGCCGATACCGGCGGTGCTGCCGCTGACAATAGCCACTTTGCCGCTTACATCAATTTTCATGCTCAAGCTCCTTAACGTGAGAGAGGCAAAGGCGCACGGTCCGAGATCAAGCGGGCCTCGCGCAACGCTTGCCAGAAGGCTGCTGGAATCTGTTCAGACAACGCCGCAACGTCTTCGGCAATCCGCCCCGGACGACTGGCACCGGGAATCACCGCCGCCACTGCCGGATGCGCCAGTGAAAACTGTAGCGCAGCGGCCTTGATGCTGACGCCAAACGCTTGGGCAATCACCTTGATCTGCTCGACCTTGGCAATGATCGCTGGGCTGGCTTGCTGGTATTCAAAATGCGCACCGCCAGCGAGGATGCCGGAGCTGTACGGGCCACCGACGACGATCTCCACCTGCTGGGCGTGGGCGGCGTCCATCAGGCGCTGCAAGGCGCGGTCGTGATCCAGCAGCGTGTAGCGCCCCGCCAGCAGAAAACCGTCAGGCTGGGCTTCGATCAGGTCCAGGGTCAACTCGCAGGGTTCGACACGGTTGACGCCCAGCCCCCATGCCTTGATCACACCTTGCTCGCGCAAACGGGTGAGTACTTTGAAGGCGCCAGTGCGGGCCTGGTTGAAGTATTCCAGCCATTGGTCGCCGTAAAAATCCTGGGCGATGTCGTGAACCCACACGATGTCCAGGCGATCGGTTTGTAGGCGTGTCAGGCTGTCTTCAATGGAGCGCAGGGTGGCGTCGGCGCTGTAGTCATTGAGTATTTTATTGCGGCGGCCGTGTTCGAATACGCCGCTTTTTTCGCCAAGGTCACGGGCGGTTTCTTCGACTTCATCGAGAATCACCCGGCCAACCTTGGTGCTGAGCACGTAGTCATCGCGGTGATAGTTGGACAGCGCCTGGCCCAAGCGCATTTCCGACAGGCCCGAGCCGTAGAACGGCGCGGTATCGAAGTAACGCACGCCCTGGCTCCAGGCGGCCTCGACGGTGGCCTGGGCTTCTTCTTCGGGGATCGCGCGAAACATATTACCCAAGGGGGCGGTGCCAAAGCCCAGTGCGCCGGGCAGTGTGTCTTTCAAGCTCATGGTGGTTCCTCAATCGGTGCGAGGTCGCTGTGACCGTTGAGCAGATGCTAGATTGCGCTGATCAGACCGTCTAAGACATACTGCGACCTACTTGAGTCCTTGCAGGTCTTACATGATTGATCTACGCCAGTTGCGCTACTTCGAAGTGGTGGCTGAAGAAGAACACGTCGGCCGCGCCGCCGAGCGCTTGCACATTTCTCAATCGCCCCTGAGCCGGCAGATCGCCCAGCTCGAGGAGCGCCTGGGCCTGACCCTGTTCGAACGCAGCCAGCAGCGTATCCGCTTGACCCGCGATGGCCAGACCTTCCTGGCCGAAACCAAGGCATTGCTGACCCATGCCAACCGCCTGGAGTCTCTGGGCAAGCGCCTGGGCCGTGGGGAAGAAGGCGGTTTGTGCATCGGTTATATCGAGAACGCCATGCACGCCGGTGTCC
>NZ_WKCD01000248.1:0-8384 GCF_021606625.1 Pseudomonas sp. PA-4-8C | reverse complement strand
GGCTGTCACCTTGCCGGCGCATGAGCATCAGTGTCACTCGCTCTTCGGTATTCAAGTGGCTGTAGGTCTTTTTCATCGCAACACCTTACCTCAGGTGTTGCACTTGCTCCTTGAGACCGCCTACCGCTGTTACTGGCGTGACTGTTGCGCCGGGCACCGCCTCGATTGCTGTCGCGGCAACTCGCCAACTGACAGCGACCGTCGCACCGGCTGGCGCGAGTCAGGCTGTGACCTGGACCAGCGCAACACCATCGGTTGCCACCGTCAACAGTTCGGGCTTGGTCACCGGCGTTGCCGCTGGCACCTCCATCATCACCGCCACCAGCGTTGCCGACGGCACCAAGACCAGCACATCGACCATCACGGTCTCCGCGTAACACGATCAACCTTTTGGCTGCCCAGGCTATAACGCCTGCCTGGGCGGCCTTTTTTATGGCGCGGCGTTGAGGATTAAACATGGCTCTCAAACTGAGCAAGAAGGCCCCAGTTACCGACCTGCGTTGGGCCAAGTTCGACAAAGACACCAAGATTCAGCTTGGCGGCATCGATAACCCCGACTACCTGATTGCGCTTGAGCGAGTGCGCCGGCGCATCCAGCGTAATGACGCGAGCTTTGCTCAGGGCGAGATTGGCGTGGTTGCTGGCGAGAAGACTGAGCACCAGAGCCATTGCGCGCTCCTGGCACAGTTCATCGTGAAGGACTGGGACGGTGTGCAGGACGATCAGGGCAACCCGCTCAAGATCACCGCCGGCGCGTGCACGGAGCTGCTCGAAGCCAATATCGATTTCTTCCTGTTCGTGCTGAAGGAAGGCAGCAAGTCCACAATCGAAGCCGGTACAGAGCTGGCTGAAACCGTGGAAAAGCAGTAACCCGGTTCGAGTGGGAAAGGGAGTGGGGCGGCCAGGCCGACAAGCGCCGGGCTATCTATGAGCGTCTGCGCATGGAAATACCCGAAGAGCCGCCGACCGACCCCATCACCAAGCACCTGCTCGCCACGTTCTTCGGCGTCTGCCGGGGCCGCCGCTTTATCACAACCATGGTGGGAGCCTTCCCGCTGCCGCTGTCTGCCCGCGAGATATCTGACTGGCTCGAAGCTCACCCATCCCCCCTGGATCGCCGGGAGGTGGATGAGGTGATGTTCGCGCTGGACGTGATTTGCCTGAGCGAAGAAGACGACTGATCCGCCGCCCTGCGGCAATTTTGCCCGGAGGCAACATGACTCAAACTTCACGTCTGGTCCTTGAGATCGACAGCCGCGACGCTGAGCAGAAGGCGGCCGATACCAGAAAGGCGCTTGAGGCTCTTGAGTCTGCCGGGCTTCGCGTAAAGCCCGCCATGGACAAGGCTGGCGCCGGCATTGATGGCGCTGGCAATAGCGCACAGAAAGCCGCGAAATCGATTTCAGGCGAGAGTGATGAGATCGAAAGGCTGCTTGGTCGCATTGACCCGCTGTCGAAGAAGCTTGCCGAACTGGATCGCCAAGAACAGGAACTTGCCAAGCATCGCAAGGCTGGAAAGCTCGACCTTGAGACCTATACCGAGTACCAAAAGAAAATAACCACAACGCGCAACGAGTTGACACGCTTCAATGACTCGCTGACTCGCACCGGTAACACAGCAAAGCAGACCGCCGCCGCACTACGTGGTGTGCCAGCTCAATTCACTGACATCGCCGTGTCCCTTCAGGGTGGCCAGGCGCCGCTGACGGTATTCCTGCAACAAGGCGGCCAGCTCAAGGACATGTTCGGCGGCGTAGGTCCGGCGGCCAAGGCTCTTGGTGGTTACATCGTCGGCCTGATCAACCCTTTCACCGTGCTCGCAGCCACTCTTGGCACACTTGCGGCCGTTTATTACGACGCTGAGAAAGAGGCGAGCGCATTCAACAAGGCGCTGTTCTCTGGGTCGGCAAGCTCTGGTCAGACAGCCGGCACACTGTCTGCTATCGCGAAAAGTGCATCCGATATCACTGGGCGCCTGGGCGAGGCAAAGTCGGCTGTTATCGCGCTTGCAGCCAGTTCAGGACTGAGCCAGGTCCAGTTCCGTAACCTGGCCGAAGCAGCCACGGCAATCGGCGAGTTCACCGGAAAGAGTGCTGGTGAGGTTGCTAAGTCGCTCGGCGACATGGGCAACAACGCGACAAAGGCCGCCGAGAAGATCAGTGCTCAATACGGCCTGCTCACTAGCGCTCAGTACGAGGTGATCAAGGGTCTTGACGATCAGGGCAAGAAGCAGGAAGCCCTGGACCTCCTGAGCGAAACGCTAAACCAAAACGCTCAGGCTCGATTTAAGCGGTACCGGGATTCCCTATCCGATATCGAGCGCGACTGGAACGACGTTGGCACAGCTATCAGCAACGCCTACAGCCAAGTTCGCGGCGAGCTATTTCCCGACTCTGCAAAGCAGATAGAAATCATCGAGCGGATTCTTAAGACCCGCAAGGATGGCGGGCTGGCGGGCGCTGTATCGACCGGACTGAGCAAGCTGAACGGCGCGCTTGGACTTGATGATGGTAATAACGATGATTCCACAGCGGCTCTTGAGAAGCGCTTGGCGCTCCTTAAACAAAACGCAGAGGTCGCCAAATCTACTGCCGAGCTCGACGGAAAGACCACTCGCGAAAACCAAGCGAGAATCGAAGCGGATGTCAAGTGGAGCGCCCTGGCCAAGAAAGAGCTATCCGACCAGGCCAAGCTTGTAAAGGACATCACCGACGCCAGGCGCCTTGGTGTTGAAGCAGGGAAGTCGCAGGCCGATATCGACAAAGTAGTCGCCGACATCCAGGCCAAATACGACAAGGCTCAGCCGAAAACCCCTAAAGCCAAGGCCTACACCGAAGACGCTGGCATGAAGGCGTTGGACGCGGCGCGCCAGACTCAGGCCGTCCTGCTCCAGCAGAACGCTTCGCTTAACGCCCAGGGCATCGCCACCGAGAAGGTCGGCGCCCAAGCGCAGGCATTGATCAAGTGGGAGCAGCAACTCGCCGACATCAAAGGCAAGAAGACGCTCACCGCCGATCAAAAGTCGCTCCTGGCCAGCCAGGACCTGATCACCGCCCAGCTCAAGAAGAACGTTGCGCTTGAGCGTGAAGCGGAGATCAGCAAAGGCATCCAGCAGGCGCAGAAGGATCAGGTGCAGCTGCTTACGCTCACCGGGCAACTCCGCGAAGCCAACAGCCTGAAGTCATCCTTGGATGATGCGGCGCAGATGGCCGAGTACGAGCGCCAGGGCAATGTCGAGGCCGCCAAGCGGCTTGAGACGATGATCAAGATCCGAGACATAAACCTGAATGCCGCGCAGAAGCCCGGGACCATTGAGGGAGTGACTCAGGCCCCTAATGCAACAGGCCTGGATCCGGCTGTTGGCGGCGCTGGGAGTGAGATTGATCGACTCGATGCCGCCGCCGAAAAGCTGGAAGCGTGGCGCGCTACCGAGCTTGAACGTCAGGCAGCCTACTTGGACCTGAAGGCAATCAACGAAGAGACCTACGCCGCGCGCGTGGCGAACATCGACCAGCAGGCCACTCAAAACCGCCAGAAGATCGAAGAAGCCAAGAACCAGGCATTGCTGGTGGGCGCTTCCGATTTCTTCGGCAACATGGCCAGCCTCAGCCAGTCCGGAAACAAGAAGCTCGCCGCGATCGGCAAGGCGGCGGCAATCATCCAGGCCACCATGGACGGCTATCTGGCCGTGCAGAAGGCTCTGGCCGCATTCCCGCCGCCGTTCAACTTCGCAGCAGCAGCTGCTGTGGGGGTGGCCACGGCCGCCAACGTGGCAAACATCGCTGGCATTGGTTTCTCTGGCGGCGGATATACCGGCGCAGGTGGAGTAAATGAATATGCCGGCCCCGCGCACAAGGGCGAGGTTGTATGGAGTCAGGCGGATATCCGCAAGGCTGGCGGTGTCGCCACGGTTGAGGCGCTGCGCAAAGGCAACGTCGCGCCAATCCGCCCGGGCGCCAAAGGCACTGGCCCCGATGCAAGCCGCTCGCAGGTAGGTGCGGCACCAGTCGTAAACGTGATCGAAGACGCCAGCAAGGCCGGCCAAAGCCAGTCGCGCGAAGTTGATGGGCGCTGGGTCATTGATCAGTTCGTTGCAAACATCAATGACAACGGAAAGGGCGCTAAAGCCATTCAGCAGATGCTCGGCATGGGAAGGGCTGCACGATGATCCAATATCCAGCTGGGCTGCCGTATCCGTTGCGAGACGGCTACGGCTTCAGCCCTGTCAGCCCCCTCAAATCGACTGCCATGCAGACTGGGCGAACGCGGTACCGGAGGAAATATTCCTCGGTTCCGACAGACGCTAAGGTCACTTGGAACATGAGCGATCAGGAGGCTCAGGCCTTTGAGGCATGGTTCGAAGAAGTCCTGATCTCTGGCTCGCAGTGGTTTGAGGTTGAGCTCAGAACGCCTCAGGGGCTTCTGCCCTACAAGGCCCACTTCAAGGACATCTACGAAGGGCCAATACTTTTTGGCGTCGATCGCTTCATGTTCACCGCGACGCTGCAGTTGTGGGAGCGACCAATTCTCACCGGCGGCTGGGCCATTTACGCGCCTGAATATCTGCTGAACATGAACTTGATCGACCTGGCTGTGAACAAGGATTGGCCATCATGACGAGCTTTGTACTAAACCGGCTTTATTCAAGCGGCGGCACGGAGATCCTCCATGGAACGCTTGAAATCACGGACGGCGTGGCCCACCACTTTCTCACAGATGGTTTTGAGAATTTGATGGTCGGGCTAGAGACGGGCGGCCTGGCAACGTTTCTCGCATGCGGCATATCGATTGCTCTGCCAAAGCGCGGCAGCGACGGAAAGCAGGACCTGAAGTTTGCGCTGTGCAACATCGATGGCAGTGTCTCCGGCTTCCTGCGCACGGCTCTTAGGGAGCGCCGTGAGATCAACCTGGTGTACAGGGAGTACATCAGCACCGACCTGGCCTATCCGTCGAAGATCCTGCGTTACAAGGTCAAGAGCGGCTCGGTCACAGCAACCGAAGCTCAGATCGTCGCCGGCTACTTCAACCTGCTCGAAACCCTCTGGCTCCGCAACTATTACACCGGCGATTTCGCCCCAGGCATGCGGTACCAATAATGATCGATCACGAAAAATACCTCGCGGGCCGGTACCTCGAGGGCGGGAGAGTGTGGCCGTTTGTTGATTGCTATGGGTTGGTTCTTGAGGTTCGCCGCGACCTTGGCCTGCCGCAGTGGCCGGAGTGGGCAGACATCCGCGCCGGCGACGGCTCGATGGTCGAGGTGGCAGGGAGGTGGTTTCCGACGCTTACGCCTTGCGAGCCGGAAGAGGGCGCATTGATTGCGCTCTACCAGGGTAGCGAGATGCGTCACGTCGGTGTAGTGGTCCGCTGTGGCGCCTCCCTTGAGGCAATGGAAATCACCGAAAAGCAACGCACTATCTGCCTGCCTCTGCACAGGCTCAAGCGCCGCTTCGTGCGGGTGGAGTATTACAAGTGATTGAAATTTACCCATCTCGCATTGGTGTAAAACAAGGCGACTGCGTGCCGCTGGAGTCGCACCAGGTTAAAGAGCCGGCCACCCTCGGGGGTTGGCTTTCAGCGAACGCCAAAGGTTTCGATATCAACGCAGTTCACCCGATCTGTATCGAAGTGGAGGGCGTTGCGGTTCCTGCGGACAAGTGGTCAGTGACAGTCATTGATCGCGACACGGATGTGAAGATCTTTCCAGAGGCGCGCGCGGTGGGCGCTGCGGCTGCGGCCTGGGCGGCGGTGGCTTTGGCCGCTATTTCGATTGTGCTTATCCTCACCATGCCGAAGGCGAAGGCCGCCAAGCAACAGCAAGGCGACGATCTGGATGCAGCGACAGCCACAGGCAACCATGCAAAGCTGAACTCCCCCATCCGCGAAATACTGGGCATGGCCAAGGTCTACCCAGACCTGCTTGTTCCGCCTGTAACCCGATTCGTAAATAAGCGGACGATGGTCACGACCCTCACAATGTCCATAAGCCGGGGGAATCTTGCGATTCCGCCGAGCTCATGGAAGGTGGGCGACACGCCATTTGCTGCTTTCGGATCTGACCTTAACTACACAGTTTATGGGCCTGGAGCATCGCTTGTGGGAGATTCACGCGCTAGAAACTGGTATCCAGCGACCGAGGTAGGTGGTACTAACGCCGGAACCGCCGGCCTTGATCTATCCAGCAGCGCGCCCGCAGATGCTGCCGCCTTGGCTGACTCTATGCTTATCAGCGGAAGCACGGTTTCTTTGCTGGGCAACAGTCCGACTTTCCCTGATGCATGGGAGGCTGGCACCGTTGTGCGACTGGTAACGCCTGATACCTTCACCGTGACGACGGCTGGCTCGTACAGCAGGATCGCCGGCGCCCTGGCCGATCTGGCGCCGTTTGTTGGCATGAAGGTAACGCTTGGTAGTGATTCGGAAATCGACCTGACGGTGGCCAGCGTACTGCCTTACGTGGCTCCTGTCCCAGGGATTGGCGGGACTCCGTCGATGGTTACTGGTAGCGCCTCACCGACGACCTACGATTTCACATCGGGTGCGGTGGTGTGGTCTGTAACCTTCCAGGGGGTCACCAAGACCATTTCCCTGAATACCGACTACGTGAACATGAGCGGCCTGGTATCGACGATCACGTCTCAGCTTTCTGGCACTGGGCTTGTCGCGCAAGATAGCTCTGGTCGGCTTAGGCTGATTGAGCCGCTGAGCCCATACAAAGGCGGCGCCATATCTCAGACTAGCGCCCCGGTGCAAATCTTCGGATCAGGACCTACCTACATCGTGGGTACGGCTTCCGCTGGTGGCACCCCTGAGCAGCTTGCGAGCATCACGCTTAGCTTTGACAACGGCACCCCGTTCTCGGGTATCGCCGCAGGCCAGCAACGACTATCAATCGCTTACCGAGGCTACAGGTTTCAAATCGTCTCGGTTTCAGGGCTTACTGCTACGGTCAAGAGGATCACGGATACAGGCGTGGTCGACAATGCCTGGGCGGGATTCACGGCCAGAACACTGCTCGACTTCTCCATGTCTGGCAGCGGCGGTGCAATTAACTGGCTCGGCTCATTCATGGGCTGTCCTGAGTACGAACTGGCCACCGAAGCTGAATATGATGTGTTCTTCAGTCAGGGGCTTTGCTACTACAGCAAATCAGGCAACATCAAGACCTCCACCAAATCCATTGAGGTGCGCTGGAGGGATTCGGCGCTTGGTGGGGCATGGACAACGATCACGCACGCTTACACTGAAGCTACGCCCGACCAAATCGGATTCACGCACAAGATTGTTTTCCCTTACCCGCTACGGCCTGAGTTCCAGATGAGGCGAATTCAGCCGGTCGAGGGTGGGCAGGTGCGTGATGCTATTCAGTGGTATGGCCTGCGTACCTTGCTCCCAGATCCAGGGTCCTACGAAGGCATAACGGTCATCGCCATGGATATCCGCGGCGGTGATCGTCTGAGCGCCCAATCTGAGCGCCAGATCAACTGTGTGCCTACTCGCATCTACGACAATGCGCCGGCTCGATCCATTAAAGGTGCCGCGCTGCACGTTTGCCAAAGCCTTGGCATTGATGATTCGCTGATCGACATGGATGCGCTGAACGCTGTGGATCAGGACTACTGGACGCCGCGGAGCGAGCTTTACGATATGTCTCACGAGAAGCCTACGGCGGTTCGTGAGGTCCTGCAGGGAATCTTCACTGCGGGCATGTCCCACCTGTCCAGCGGCAATGGGCTGTTAAGCGTGAAGCGAGAAGGTATACAGCCTCCACGCGGAGTCATCACGCCGCACGAAATGACCAGTGAGCTTACGTCAAGCTTCACCGCGCCAAGCCCTGACGACTTCGATGGGGTGGACGTTGAATATATCGACCAGTACACCAACCGCAAGGAGACGGTGAAGTGCCGGCTCCCTGGAAGCCTTGGGCTCAAGGTGGACAAAATACAACTGGACGGAGTATCTGACCGCACCAGGGCCTGGCGCATTGGCATGAGGCAGTTGCGCAAGTACCAGTTCTCGCGCTGGGGCTACAGCGTCGACACTGAGATGGACGCTCTGGTGTTTGACGACATTGACCACATCACGCTAGCCGATGACATCCCAAACACCACCAGTAGTGCGCTGATCATGGAGGTTGAGCAGATCTACAGCCAGTACCTGCTCACGCTTAGCGAAGAGATGGACTGGTCGATGGTTGCGCCGCGGGCCGTTATTCGGCGGCACGATGGCACAGTCACAAGCTTGTTTGAGCCGAAGGATGCTGGATTTCACCAGGTGCTGGTGCCGCTCACTGCAATCGACTTCGACATTGTAACTGACCTGAGCATTGAGCCCGCAAGGCTCCTATTCGGTCCAAGCGAGCAAGTCGGATACCCGGCGATGAT
>NZ_WKCD01000247.1:0-8409 GCF_021606625.1 Pseudomonas sp. PA-4-8C | reverse complement strand
GGCTACGGGTGGGGCCTAGGCTCTATCGTTCGTGGGACAGCTCGGTTATCACGGCGAGTGCGACGGCCCTGGGCGATTGCGGGTTCTGGCCCGTGATCAGGCGGCCATCGGTGATGACAAATGAGGTGAACGGCACCCAGCCCTTGCGGTAACGCGCCCCTTGGCTCAGCAGCCGGTCTTCAAGCAAGAACGGCACCTCACGCTTCATGCCCGACAGCAGTTCTTCGCGGTTGGAGAAGCCGGTGATGTTTTTACCCTTGATGATCGCGTTGCCCTGTTCATCCTTCAGGTCCAGCAGGCCCGCCACACCGTGGCACACGGCCGAGACGATGCCGCCCTGGTTGTAAATGGTTTGGGCGACACGTTGCAGGTCGAGGTTGCCTGGGAAGTCCCACATGACACCGTGGCCGCCGGTGAAGTAGATCGCGCGAAATTGCGACGGATCGACATTGGCGATGGGCAGCGTGTTTTGCAGCCGGGCGCGAAAGGCTGGGGACTGCAACTGCTCACGCGCCGGCTTGTCCATGTACAGCCAACCGAGGCTGCGCTCGTCCAGGGGCACAGCGCCACCTTTGGGGCTGGCAAACACCGTCGTATAGCCAGCGGCTTCCACAACCTCGGTGAAATGCGTCAGCTCAGTCAGCCAGAGGCCCGTGGTATCGGCCCTTGAGGGGTAGCTGGCGTGGTTGGTCATGATCACCAGGATCTGGCGATTGTTCGCAGCGGCCGTGGAAGGGCCGGGTTCAGCCTGTGCAAATGTCATAAGCGCGCCACCTATCGCTACCAACGCAAAAGAAATAAGGGTTTTGAGCATGATCCAGGGTCCAGTAATCCTGTCGGTTGGTGCATGCTCACCTTAAACCTCGCTTTAAGGTCAACCCCTGCTTTGGCAAAAAAAAACCGAGTCGTCTTGGGGCGCGACGGCTCGGCTTTTTTTGGGCGTGTTGAACGTTTAGCCAGCTGCTACAGCCGCCTCGCGCTCCATCAACTTATCGACCAACAACATTCCCAGCTCACTTAACTGATGAATCGCCAACGCGACGTCGCGCTGTTTACCGGTCAGTTCATCCGACAGGTCGAGCAGCAGGGCGGTTACTGAGGAAAAGGTTTCATAGCTATTGGCGACGAGCATTTCATTGCTGGCATCGTCGGCAACGCTGAACAGCGGTGTCGAGGGTGGAGGAGAGGGTTCGGCGTTGGGGTTGAGGGCGTGATCGATCGCACGACGGGCTGCCTGATCAAGCTTCAGGTTTGGATCGTTTGGAGGGTTTGGGGTGACTTTGTACATATGCGTAATTCCTGAATGGGGCCGACACCGTTTCGCTACTAAACGAAAGGGTGGCAGCTGTACGCAGGTTAGTAGACCGGGGAATTACACAAAGCCGGCGCACCCGAAGGCGCCCTACGCACAGCCACCATCAGGCACAGACAGGAATGTCTGATAGATGAAGCTCATGCACTAAGTGTAATTGACCCTCGGGCTACTAAACCCGATCACTGAATTGTCAGCGACCGGGCCACCTTAGAGACGCCCATCCAAGCGCACAAGCCGGCGGATTCTGACGCAACTGTAGGCAATGGAGCAAGGTGGTGAAGCTTGCTGTAGGACGGGTCCACATCAACGCCGGCCCACTCACCCACTCCCTGTAGGAGCGAGCTTGCTCGCGAAAAAATCATAGGCGCCGCGTTCACTCTGGATGCACACCTTATCTTTACGTTCTTCGCGAGCAAGCTCGCTCCTACAGTCGCGACGCAACGTTTCGGTCTTGAGGACATAAGCGCTAATAGTATTGCTCGGCTGCCTGCGCAGCGGCTGGACTAGGATTTTTTCTGGCGGTGCACACCGACATTAAAAATTCACTGGCATCTACAAGAAGTAGCCAGTAGGCTACATTTGAATCTATGACCAATACGATCGGCGGGACGCCCGAGGAATCAAGCGGGCAAAAGAGATTCTCGATGCCCTGAGAGGTCAATGACATGAGTAAGTCGACATTCAAACCAGAGGACATGCCGATCCTCGAGTTGGATACATCCGGCAGCAGCGCCTATGAGGCTTCACGTTTCCTTGATAGCCCGGAAACCATCAGTGCCTATCTTGCGCAAAGCATGGCGTGCCATGACCCACACGTCCTTATGAAGGCGCTGGCCGAGGTTGCCAAGGCCCTGGGTGTAAACAAGGTTGCCGAAGCGGCGGGGGTGAATCGGGAGAGCCTGTATAAAACCCTGAAAGGCGGATCAAAGACACGTTATGAGACGGTCCAGAAGCTGATGTTGGCATTGGGCGTGGAACTGACGGTGCGACCGATTACCGCGACCACCCCTAAAAAAACGGCTGCCATCGGTACAGAGAAGCTGTATTGAAATGCGCATGGTCTTGTAGGAAATCGACCTCTGGTAGCGTAAGGGTTTCCCTATAACACTGTTTATATATCCAGTATTTGCGGATCTTCGCGCTCATGAACCGAAAATGAGCGAAAAATGCGCCTCTGGCAAAAAAAAGCAACTCCGTTAGGTTGAGGTCCTCTCCTTCAAGAAAGGAGAGTTCTTAATCAAATCAATGGAGTTACAACATGAACAAACCACAAACCCAGACACCGCTTCGCCATGGTCGTGTCACATCCCCTTCCAGCCGTGGCGCAGTCGCCGTGGATCTTGGCCTGCTGGAAACCTGGCAGGTCAATGAAATGGAAGGCGGCAAGAACTTCCCGGCACTGACGGCCGGTCCGTTTCCGGCGCCTTATCAAACCGACAGTGATAGCGTCACCCCTCCCGCCGACGGCTTTATCCTCAGCGGTGGCAAGACCGATGCCCGTGACTGCGTCAACTTCACCCACGAGGAAATGGCCAAGAAACTCGGCCGCGCCTTCACCTGGCCGTTGCTCAATGTCGAGCCGGGTCAGACCTTCAAGGTCACCTGGGCATACACCGCGCCGCACACCACCCGTGGCTATCGCTGGCTGATCACCAAGGATGGCTGGGATCCGAAACAGCGCATCACCCGCGCGCAACTGGAAACCCAGCCGTTCGCTGAAGACTTCTATGCCCAGGTGCCGTACTACAGCCATGCAGGCGAACTGAAGGCCAAGGTCAATCATGAAGTGAAACTGCCGGCCAATAAAAAGGGCCAGCATGTGATTGTGTTGATGTGGATCGTCGCCAACACCGGCAACGCCTTCTATCAAGCCTTCGATGTGGACTTCAAATAAGCCCGCACCGTTAAACCCACACGTTCTGAAGGATTAGAACATGTCAAAGATTGACTTTACCTCATTGCAATCGCCGCTCAACGATGCCGCTTCGCTGATGCCGAGCATTGCCGGCAAAAAGATCCTCATGGGCTTCTGGCACAACTGGCCTGCCGGCCCGAGCGATGGCTACCAGCGTGGCCAGTTCGCCAATATCAGCCTGGCGGATGTCCCAAAGGATTACAACGTGGTGGCCGTGGCCTTCATGAAGGGCAACGGTATCCCTACCTTCAAGCCGTACAACCTGTCCGACGCCGAGTTCCGTCACCAGGTGGGTGTGCTGAACAGCCAGGGCAGGGCGGTGCTGATTTCCCTTGGCGGCGCCGATGCACACATCGAACTGCATAAAGGCAACGAACAGCCACTGGCCAACGAGATTATCCGCCTGGTGGAAACCTATGGCTTTGATGGCCTGGATATCGATCTTGAACAGAGCGCGATTGATTTCGCCGACAACAAGACTGTCCTGCCCGCCGCGTTGAAATTGGTCAAGGACCACTACGCAGGTCAAGGCAAACACTTCATCATCAGCATGGCGCCGGAGTTTCCGTACCTCACCACCGCCGGCAAATACGTCGGTTACATCCAGGCGCTGGAAGGCTATTACGACTTCATCGCCCCGCAGTATTACAACCAGGGTGGCGACGGCATCTGGGTGCAGGAGGTCAACAATGGCAACGGCGCCTGGATTGCCCAGAACAACGACGCGATGAAAGAGGACTTCCTGTATTACCTGACCGAAAGTCTGGTGAGCGGAACGCGTGGGTTTACCAAGATCCCGGCAGATAAGTTCGTCATTGGCCTGCCCGCGAACGTCGACGCGGCTGCCACCGGTTATGTGATCAACCCAACAGCCGTGACCAATACATTCAAGCGTTTGCACGACAAAGGATTGTCGATCAAGGGCCTGATGACCTGGTCGGTGAATTGGGACAACGGGATCAGCAAAGACCGCGTGCCCTACAACTGGGAGTTCAGCCGCCGTTATGGGCCGATGATCAATGGCACTGATCTCTCTGGCCTGGAGCAGGATGCGGCGGAGTTCGAGGTCGCTAATCGGCAGTAGCGCAAAGAGGGCTCTGGCAGACGTGCCAGAGGTCAAACCGCTAAGCTTCTGATCTGACTAAAATCCGATGCCTGTTTGGGCATCGGATTTTTTGCGTCACGCTCAAATTGCGCTGAGCGCTCCTAAAGCCGATTTACCGCACCAAGCAAGGCCGCTTGTTATCAAAGCCCCAACCCGGAATCAGAAACTGCATCGCCACACTGTCATCCCGCGCCCCAAGGCCCATGCCTTTGTATAGTTCATGAGCCTTGGCCACCGCGTCCATATCGATATCCACACCCAGGCCAGGCTTGGCCGGCACTTTCACATAGCCCCCTTCAATCTTCAACGGTTCGCGTGTCAGGCGCTGACCGTCCTGCCAGATCCAGTGGGTGTCGATGGCGGTGATCTCGCCGGGGGCGGCCGCCGCCACTTGGGTAAACATCGCCAAGGAAATATCGAAGTGGTTGTTGGAATGCGAGCCCCAGGTCAGGCCCCACTCGTTGCACATTTGCGCGACGCGCACCGAGCCTTGCATCGTCCAGAAGTGCGGGTCGGCGAGGGGGATGTCCACTGATTGCAGCTGGATGGCGTGGCCCATTTCCCGCCAGTCGGTGGCGATCATGTTGGTGGCGGTTTTAAGGCCCGTGGCGCGGCGGAATTCGGCCATGACTTCGCGGCCTGAATAACCGTTTTCTGCGCCGCAGGGGTCTTCGGCATAGGCCAGCACATGATGCTGGTCGCGGCACAGGCGGATGGCTTCTTTCAACGACCATGCGCCGTTGGGGTCGAGGGTGATGCGCGCATCGGGAAAACGCTCGGCCAGTGCGGTGACGGCTTCGATTTCCGCGTCGCCGCTCAATACGCCGCCCTTGAGCTTGAAATCGTTGAAACCATATTTGGCCTTGGCCGCTTCGGCCAGGCGCACCACCGCGTCGGCGGTCAGGGCTGTTTCATGGCGCAGGCGGAACCAGTCGTCATCGGCGTCGGCCTCGTTGCGGTAGTCCAGGTCGGTGGCGTTGCGATCCCCCACATAGAACAGGTAGCCGAGCATCTTCACCGCGTCGCGTTGCTGCCCTTCGCCGAGCAGGGCCGCCACCGGCACCTCAAGGAATTGACCGAGCAAGTCGAGCAGGGCGGCTTCCATGGCGGTGACGGCGTGGATGGTGATGCGCAGGTCGAAGGTTTGCAGGCCACGTCCGGCAGCATCCCGCGAGGCAAAGGTACTGCGCATTTGGTTGAGCACGCGCTGGTATTGGCCAATCGGCTGGCCGATCACCAGCCCGCGCGCGTCCTCCAGTGTTTCACGAATGCGCTCGCCGCCTGGCACTTCGCCCACGCCGGTGTTGCCGCTGCTGTCCTTGAGGATGACGATATTGCGCGTGAAGAAAGGGCCGTGGGCGCCGCTGAGGTTGAGCAACATGCTGTCGTGGCCGGCGACGGGGATGACTTGGAAGTGGGTGACTATAGGGGTATTCATGGCAAGTTCCTGACTGGGCTCAAAGGGGTTTGCTGAGAGGGGTGCGGGTGGTCACAGCGCTTGGCGCGGCCGACACGGCAGAAGGTGAAGTCTTGGCGAAGAACACCAGGATGGCCGCCAGCACCGAGGTGCCGGCCAGGCCATACAGCCCGCCCTGGATTGACCCGGTGGTTTGTTCAAGAAAGCCAAAGGTGGTTGGCGCGACAAACCCGCCCAGGTTGCCGATGGAGTTGATCAGCGCGATCACGGCGGCGGCGATGCGCACATCCAGGTAGCCCTGGGGGATCGGCCAGAACAACGAAGACGCGGATTTAAAACCGATGGCCGCAAAGCAAATCGCAACGAAGGCGAAGATCGGCCCGCCCGTGGTGGACATGAACATCCCCGCCGCGGCGATCAACAACGCCGTTGCGACCCAGGCCTGCTGGAACTTGAACTTGCCCGACAGCGAGGCGAACGCGTACATGGCAATGATCGAGATCAGCCAGGGGATCGAGTTGAAGAAGCCCACCTGCACATCACTCAAGTCGCCCATCTTTTTGATGATGCTCGGCAGCCAGAAGGTCGCGGCATAGATCGTCAATTGAATGCAGAAGTACAGAGCGCAGAACAGC
Organism: Pseudomonas sp. PA-4-8C; assembly: GCF_021606625.1. NCBI lineage: Bacteria > Pseudomonadati > Pseudomonadota > Gammaproteobacteria > Pseudomonadales > Pseudomonadaceae > Pseudomonas > Pseudomonas sp. PA-4-8C. The sequence goes on along the minus strand of NZ_WKCD01000247.1, from coordinate 2,022 downwards.
AGGATCTGGCGGTCCTTGAGCAGCTTGCCGATGGTCGGCTTCACCGTGGTCAGGGCTTCACGTTCGCGCTGTTCCTGGTCGATGGCGTCAACCAGGGCGTCCTGTTCTTCGCGGGTCATCCACTTGGCATCATGGGGCTTGGAGTCCAGCCAGAACCACACAAAGAAACCCAGCGCCACCGATGCCAGGCCTTCGATGGCAAACATCCATTGCCAGCCGTGCAAGCCCAGCCCTTCAATCTGCAACAAGGCCCCCGACAACGGCCCGGAGATCAATGACGCCACCGCCGAGCCACTGAGGAAGATCGCGATGGCCTTGCCACGCTCCACACCGGGCAACCAGCGGGTGAAGTAATAGATCACGCCGGGGAAGAAACCGGCCTCCGCCACGCCCAGCAAGAAACGCAAGATGTAGAAGTGGGTTTCGTTCTGGATGAACGCCATCAGCGTGGCGACGATGCCCCAGGTGAACATGATGCGGGTCAGCCAGATACGCGCGCCGACTTTTTGCAGCAGCATATTGGACGGCACTTCGAACAGCGCATAGCCAATGAAGAACAGTCCGGCGCCGAAGCCGTAGGCGGCTGCGCCGATGCCCAGGTCATGCTCCATGTGCGTGCGCACGAAGCCGATATTGACCCGGTCGATGTAGTTGAGGATGAACATGACCACGAACAGTGGGAGCACATGGCCCTTCACTTTGCTCACGGCGCGGGCGAGCGCTGAATCACTTTCGGGTGCGGCTGAGGCTGGGCTTGAATGCTTCACGAATGAAAACTCCCCCTGATTATTTTTATGCGGGCTTGGTGTTTTGTTGACGGACATCATACAAGTTGTTTTTTGAAGGCCGCAATCCTGTGAGAGCTGTTTTTGTTCTTATAAGCCGGTATTGAGATTGGCTATTTTGGTTATTTTCCAGATTTTATTGGGTTTTGCCCTGCTGGTGACGGCTCGGGGTGTGCGCTTCTCTCAAAGCGAAGACAGGCTCGGGTGAGTTGGGATGAGTGTGTTGTCATACAAGTTAGGTGTTTTTCTCCGCCACCCGTCGCCCCGTGCGCTCAGGGTGATAAGCTCCCCCCAGCCCAACCCCGTGGACCCGTCTCGATGCCGATTAAAAGCACACCGCCTGTGCGTAAACGTTCCGCCAACCTGGCCCAGGGTGTGGTCGAGGCACTGACCCAGCGCATCCGGTTGGGGCAACTCAAGCCGGGTGAAAAACTGCCGTCCGAATCCACCATCGTGCTTGAGCATGGGGTGAGCCGCACCGTGGTGCGTGAAGCCTTGTCCAAGTTGCAGGCGTCGGGGCTGGTGGAGACGCGTCACGGCATTGGAACCTTTGTGCTCGAGCAGCACACGCAGCCAGGCCTGCGCTTGCATGTAGACACAGTCGCCAGCGTGCGCAACATGCTCGAATTGCGCCTGGGCCTGGAAGTGCAAGCGGTGGCCTTGGCCGCGCTGCGCAGGAGCGAGGCACAACTGGCCCACATGCGCCAGGCGCTGGACGACTACCAAGCCTCCCTGGCCAATAACGACAGCTGTGTGGAGGAGGACAAGCGCTTTCACCAACTGATCGCCGAAGCCACCGGCAATACATTTTTCACCGACATCATGCAGCACCTGGGTACGGCGATGATTCCGCGCACCCAGGTGAATGCCGTCGAGCGCGGCGGCGCGGACTTTGCCCAACTGGGGCAGTTGGCGAACCTGGAGCACGAGGCGATCTATAACGCCATCAAGCGCCAGGACCCAGACGCCGCGCGCGCGGCCATGGTGCTGCACTTGACCAACAGCCGGGATAGATTTTCCGGGCACTCTTAAGGAATCACCGTTGAACGAACACACCTTGTCTCAGCGCCTGGAGCGCGTGGCCGCGCACATACCGGCGGGTGCCCGCCTGGCCGATATCGGCTCGGACCACGCCTACCTGCCGGTGGCCCTGATACACCGCGGCGCTATTGCGGCGGCCGTGGCGGGGGAAGTGGCCGCTACACCGTTTCAGGCGGCCAACCGTACCGTGGCCGAC
>NZ_WKCD01000246.1:0-8420 GCF_021606625.1 Pseudomonas sp. PA-4-8C | reverse complement strand
ATTCCGATCAGTGTCCACAGTGATCCGGTGATCTGCGCGTTGGCGCCCAGCCGTTCGCTGGCAAACGCCGAGAGGAAATTCAGGAAGGGGCCGCTGATCCCGCCTATGAAAGCGCTGAGCAACAGTATGTGCAACGCCACCGGGTATTCCAGGCACAGGTCCACCCATTGTCTGAGTACCCAGCGTAGCGACGGCGCGCTGCTTTGCTTGATGTGTTGGCCTGTTGCCAACGGCGCCAAGGCCCAAAAGGTCAGCAGCGTGACAATTAAGGTCAGCCCGGCGCACATCAGCCAGAAGTACCGCAACGAGATGCCCTGCAGCAGGGCGATCAGCACACCGTTAAGGCAGATCGCGAACGCCGCCCCCGACGATGCCAGGCCCAGCACGCGGCTGCGATGGGAGGCGGGGATCACTTCGCCGACCAGTGCGGCGATGGCGTTCCAGTTCGACACGGCGCAGGCCGAGACCAGTGCCAGGCATAGCGCGAACGGCAGCACCCACGGGGTGGCGACCGCCAGGGCCAGCAGCGCCGGGCTCAAGGCCATCGTCAGCTTTACCATGTTGCGCGGGCTGATCCACGCCGCGGCGATACCGCTGACAATGGACGCACCCATGTAGAACAGTTGCAGCAGCGCCGCGACGAACGCGGCCTGGCTGTAGCTCAGTTCGAACACCTGGCGGATCTGGGGTAATAAGGCCGAATAAAGGAAGATACTGAAACCGTGGGTGGTGGCGTTACACGCGGTAAAGATTAGCGCCAATATAACAATACTTCTTGTGGCTGAGTGTGTGTTGATTGGCATGGGGTTGGCTCGGTCAGTTTAATTGCTATGGAATGGGGCGTAAGTGCGAGACATGCCCTATGTAAGTGCGTTGACTCAGTCGGGGATTCAATTAAAGCAAGACTAGCGTTTATATAAATAAAACAGCCAGTGCTTAATAGTCGTGAGTGTGCTGCGAAATACTCATGCTATTTATACGTCAGCGACAGTGGCAGGGCTGAAACCGACGTCATTGAATATTGCCGATTACCTGTGGCGAGGGAGCGAGGGAATCGGCCTGCACAACACAAAAATGCATGTTACTCAGGAAATTTGCCGCAAGCCGTGGGATGCTTATGGCTCGTCAGCCACAGCGCGAGTCCTGTTCATGAAACGCAAAATGCCCGCGCTCAATGCGCTTAAAGCCTTCGAAGTGGCCGGCAGTACCGGCAGTTTTACTCGGGCGGCGGAGCTGCTCAACGTCACGCAAAGTGCCGTCAGCCGCCAGGTGCGCCAGCTCGAAGAACAGCTCGGCGAGAATCTGCTGGAACGCCGGCATCACCACCTTGAACTGACCAGCGCCGGCCGGGTTTTGCTGCGGGCGCTGCATCAATCCTTCGACAAAATCGAGCTGACGGTGCGCAGCATCCAGCAGAAGTCACACGCTAATCGCCTGCACATCAACGCACCGCCTACCTTCACCAGCCGCTGGTTGATGCCGCGCCTGGGGCGGCTGCGGGAGAAACACCCCGAATTGGAGCTGAGCATCACCACGCGTTTACAGGACAGCCTGGCGGAAACCAGCACCCTGGACTGCGCGATCCGCTTTGGCGATGGCGAATGGGATGGGCTGGACAGCTCGCTGCTGCTCCAGGAACGGCACATTGCGGTGTGCGCGTCGTCGTTGTATACGCGGGAAGCGAGCGAGGGCGAAATCGACCTTAGTCGCCTGACTTTGCTGCATGTGTTGGCCAGGGAAGACCAGCGCTACCTGACCTGGAAACACTGGCTCGACGCGGCGAAAATCAGCGGCGTGGATACCCAGGGCGGCTATGAATTCGACCTGCTGGACCTGGCGATTCGTGCGGCCACTGACGGCTTGGGCATCACCATTGCCGACTGGCACATGGTTGCCCCTGAGCTGTCCAGCGGGCAGTTGACCCAGGTACTGAACGTGCATGTGGAAGGGCATCAATCCTACTGGTTGGTGACTCGACCGGAGCAGACGTTGATGCCGCAGTTGCAGGTGTTCAGTCAGTGGTTGCAGGAGGAAATCTGGTTGGCTCAGAGGCAGCTCGAACCCTCCACCGCCGCCAGCTGAGCCCCCAACCCTCACGGGAAATTTGATTCCTTCCTGGGTAACCTGCATTTTCTGAATGTTACTTCGCTCAATAAATCGTTTGTTCAACCCCCTCAGGATGCCAAAACTGCGGGAACTGGATAAAAACAACGATGGGCGATTCACATGCGACTTGAGCGAAACTTTGTAAACGGTCACTTCATTGAGCCTGCCAGCGATGCGCTGATTGCGGTCTACAACCCGGCCACCGGAGCCTTGGTGGGTCAGGTCTCGGCCGCCACCAGCGCTGAAGCAACTGCCGCCGTTGAGGCTGCCGCCGCCGCCCAGAAGCGCTGGGGCAAGCTCACGAGCATCGAACGCGCCGAGCACTTGCGCTCATTCGCTGACGCCCTGGAGGCCTGCGCCGAGAGCATCGGTGCCGCCTTGGCCGCCGAATCCGGCAAAAGTGTCAGCGACGCCAGCAACGAAGCTCGTTACGCCGCGCAAATCACCCGTTACCACGCCGAGTGGGCGCGGCGGATCGAAGGCGAGATCATTCCCAGTGACACCCCGAACGAAAACCTCCTCCTGCACCGCGAACCGATTGGTGTGGTCGCCTGCCTGATTCCGTTCAACTACCCGGTCTACACCTTGCTGCGCAAAATCGCCCCCGCGCTTATTGCCGGTAATACCGTGGTGGTGCGCCCGAGTAACAACACCCCGATCTCGGCGTTTGAAATCGCCAAGGCTGTGCAGCAATCCGGTTTACCGGCCGGCGTGGTCAACATACTGACCATGGACCATGCCACCGCCGCAACGGTCTGCACCCATAAAGCCGTCGGCTTGATCACCCTGACCGGCAGCGTCAACGCCGGGCGCATCGTGCTCGATTATTGCAAGGCCAACATCGCCAAGCCGTCGCTTGAACTCGGCGGCAAAACCCCGGCAATCATTGAAGCCGACGCTGACCTTGAAGCGGCCGCCAGCGCTATTGTCGCGTCCAAGACCACTCATTGCGGTCAGTTGTGTACGGCGGTGGAGCGGGTTTACGTGCAGGAAAGCGTCTACGAGCAATTTCTCGCGTTGCTCAAAGCCAAAATCAGTGCCGTGAAGTTTGGCGACCGCGCCACCGACGCCAGCCTGATGGGTCCGTTGGTCAACGCAAGCTCGCGGCAAAACATCCACGCCATGGTCGAGCGTGCCGTCTCCGACGGTGCGGTACTGGAAGCGGGCGGTTTCATTCCTGAGGGCAACGGCCATTTCTACCCGCCGACGCTGTTGAGCAACTGTCGCCAGGACATGGAAATAATCCAGGAAGAAATCTTCGGCCCGGTGCTGCCAGTGCTCAAGTACCGCGACATCGACGAAGCGCTGGCCATGGCCAACGATCACCAGTTCGGCCTGTCGTCGGTGGTGTACACCGAGAGCTACCGCACCACCCTGAAAGTCGCCAACACCATCGAGGCCGGTGAGTTGTACGTCAACCGGACCCCGGCTGACCCTTACCAGGGCTTCCACGCCGGGTGGAAACGCTCGGGCCTGGGCGGTGATGACGGCAAGCACGGCATGCTCGAATTCACCCAGACCCGACTTGTGGTGATGAAGTACTAGACCGGTAGCTGCACGCTTCAAGCGGTAAATGAAAGCGAACGGCAGCGGACTCTGAATTGCCGCTTGTAGCTTTGCGCTTGTTACTGCTCCAAACCTATAAAAACAATTATTGGGGCTCCCGGACCACCGGGATGCCCGAGGTCTCATCGATGTCCAAGCCTGCAACCACTGTTGCCGCTGTTCAGGGTTCGAACGCGGCTGCAAAAAGCCGCAGTGACAAGGGAAGTCGCTACATCCAGTTGATGCTGTTGGTGCTGGCCGCCGGGGCGATCTACCCGATTCTGTACCTGCGCCAGGTTTACCAGACCACCATGCTCGAGGTGTTCCAGATCAACCACAGCGAATTGGGTTATCTGTACTCGATGCTCGGGACAATTTTCCTGCTTAGCTATTTGCCGAGTGGTTGGTTGGCCGATCGGATCGCGCCGCGGTTTTTGATTTTCTTTTCGCTGGTGGCCACCGGAGCCTTGGGGCTTTGGTACTCCACGGGACCGTCGATGACCGGTTTGATGATCATCTTCGGTTGCTGGGGCCTGACCACCGGCCTGACGTTCTGGGCCTCGGTGCTCAAGCGGGTGAAGATGATTGCTCATCACACTGAACAGGGCCGGTTCTTCGGCATCCTCGACGGTGGTCGCGGGCTGGTCGAAGCGCTGCTCGCAACGGTCGCCCTGGGGCTGTTTGCCTTCGCCACAGAAACCCGTGGCGAGTCCGCCGCAGAAGGTTTCAAGCACGTGGTCTACCTCTATGCCTTCACCTGTATTGCCATCGGCTGTGTGCTGGTGCTGATCAAGGACCCGAAGGCGATGGAGGACACCGCGCCAGTGGAAAAGGGTAAATACAACCTGCTCAGCGACCTGACCACACTGGTGAAAATCCCTGAGCTGTGGCTGGTGACGGCGATCGTGTTCTGCGGTTACCACATCTTCTGGGCGACCTACAGCTTCTCCGATTATTTGCAGGGCGGCGGCATGACCGCCGTCATGGCCGGCACTATCACCACCATCAAGCTGTGGATGCGTCCGATTGGCGGTATCGGTGGCGGCTGGCTCGGTGACAAGTTCTCGAACATTTCGGTGCTGATCGTGGCGCTGTTCCTCGCGACATTGGCGATGGTCGGCCTGATCGTGTTCCCGGCGCTCAACAGTATGGGCCTGCTGGTTGGTACGGTGATCTTCATCGGCCTTATGACGTATGCGATTCGCGGTTTGTACTGGGCGATCCTCGACACCTGCAACATTCCGCTGCGCATTACCGGCCTCGCCATCGGCATTGTCTCGGTGGTCGGTTACCTGCCGGACGCCTTCATCCCATTGATCAACGGTTACCTCACCGAACACTTCCCTGGCGCCCTTGGTTACAAGCTGTATTTCGGCTACATCGCCTCCGTCGGCCTGATCGGGACCCTCGCGGCCCTGAGCTTGCGCGCGCGTATCAATCGTCAATCTTCTAATAAAACAGGTGCCTGAGATGAAAATCGTCGCCCTTGAAACCCATATCGTTGCCGTACCGCCACCGCACATTGGCGGCATGTATTGGCTGTTCGTCAAGCTCAAGACCGATTGCGGCATTGAAGGTGTCGGCGAAATCTACGCTGCAACCTTCGGCCCCAAAGCCATGCTGCCGATCATTGAAGACGTGTTTGAACGCTACTTGCTCAACCAGGACCCGCATCACATCGAACGCTTTTTCCGTCAGACTTATTCGAGCGGCTTCACCCAGCGTCCCGACCTGACCATGATGGGCGTGGTCAGCGGCCTGGAGATGGCCTGCTGGGACATCATCGGCAAAGCGGCGAACAAGCCGGTCTATGAATTGCTTGGCGGCAAGGTCAATGAGCGTCTGCGTTCCTACACCTACCTGTACCCGGTCAACAGCCAGGGTGAGTACGACTATGACGACCCGGACTTGGCTGCCGAATGCGCTATCGAGAACATGAATAAAGGCTTCACCGCCGTGAAGTTCGACCCGGCCGGGCCGTACACCGCGTACTCCGGTCACCAGATTTCGCTGGAAGTACTGGAGCGCTGCGAAACCTTCTGCCGAAAGATCCGCGAAGCGGTGGGCGACAAGTGCGACCTGCTGTTCGGCACCCACGGGCAAATGGTCCCGTCCTCGGCGATTCGCCTGGCCAAGCGCCTGGAGAAGTACGACCCGTTATGGTTTGAAGAGCCAGTGCCACCGGGTCAGGAGGAGGCGATGGCGCAAGTCGCGGCCAAGACCACCATTCCGATTGCTACGGGCGAGCGGCTGACCACCAAGTACGAATTCTTCAAGCTGTTGCAGGCAGGCGGTGCGTCGATTCTGCAAATGAACGTGGCCCGCTGCGGCGGGCTGCTGGAAGCCAAGAAGATCGCGAGCATGGCCGAGGCCTATTACGCGCAGATCGCACCGCATCTTTATAACGGGCCGATTGGCGCGGCGGCGAGTTTCCAGTTGGCAACCTGTACCCCGAATTTCCTCATCCAGGAAAGCATCATGACCTGGGGCGGTTTCCACGCCGAAGTCCTGACCAAGCCGCTGCAGTGGGAGGACGGCTACATCATCCCGTCCACCGAGCCGGGCCTTGGGGTGGAGCTGAACATGGACGTGGTGCGCAGGCATTCGCCCTATACCGGTGAGCGCTTGCACCTGCAAATGGCACCGGCCCCGGCAGACGTCAAAGACACATCGCCGGCCAGAGGCTGACGGGATTTGCCGTCGTTCAGTTGCGGGAATGAGTGTTTTTTAAATAACGACTTACGCGGTAACCGTGCATGACATACGACTACATCATCGCTGGCGCCGGCGCGGCCGGCTGCATACTCGCCAACCGGCTATCGGCCTGCGGCAAATACACGGTGCTGCTGCTGGAAGCGGGCGGCAAGGACAGTTCGCTGTGGTTCAAGATCCCGGTCGGCTTTGCCAAGATGTATTACAACCCGACCTTCAACTGGATGTACTACAGCCAGCCGCAGAAGCAGCTCAACAATCGTGAAATTTATGCTCCGCGCGGTAAGGTCCAGGGCGGTTCGGGCTCGATCAATGCGATGATCTACGTCCGTGGTCAAGCCCATGACTTCGATGACTGGGCCGCCAACGGCAACGATGGCTGGGGTTTCAAGGACGTTTTGCCGTATTTTCGCAAACTGGAAAATCACCCATCGGGCGAAAGCGAATATCACGGCGGCAGCGGCCTGATCAGCATCACTCCGATGAAGGGAGAGACCCATCCGATCTGCGATGTGTTTCTCAAGGGGTGCGATGAACTCGGTTACCCGCAGAGTGACGACTTCAACGGGCCGAACTTCGAAGGCTCGGGTATCTACGATGTCAACACCAAGGACGGCCAGCGCAGTTCCAGTAGTTTTGCGCATCTGCATCCCGCACTCAGCCGCCCGAATCTGACGGTCGAGCATTACGCACTGGTCGATCGGGTATTGTTCGAGAACGTGCGGGCCAGCGGCATTTCCGTGACCCAACACGGCGTGGTCCGCACCTTCCAGGCGCGCAAGGAGGTGATCCTCTGTGCCGGTGCCGTTGACACACCGAAGATTCTGCAACTATCCGGTGTCGCTGATCAGGCGTTGCTCGCCAAGCACCAGATCCCGCTGGTCAAACACCTACCGGCAGTGGGGCAGAACCTTCAGGATCACTTGTGCGTCAGCTACTACTACAAGGCCAACATTGCGACGCTTAATGACCAGCTCAGCTCGCTGCTCGGGCAGTTCAAGCTCGGCCTCAAATACCTGCTGACCCGCAAGGGTGCCTTGGCGATGAGCGTCAACCAGGCCGGTGGTTTCTTCCGTGGCAACGAGTCGCAGGCCAACCCGAACCTGCAACTGTACTTCAATCCGCTGTCGTACCAGATCCCGAAAAACAACAAGGCCAGCCTCAAGCCCGAGCCGTATTCCGGCTTCCTGTTGTGTTTCAACCCGTGCCGGCCGACGAGCCGTGGGCATATCGAGATCCAGTCGAATAACCCCCGGGATGCGGCGTTGATCGATCCCAATTACCTGAGCACACAAAAGGACATCGACGAAGTGATCCAGGGCAGTCGGCTGATGCGCAAAATCATGCAGGCGCCGGCCTTGAAAAGCATCACGGTTGCAGAAGTATTACCGGGGCCAGCGGTCGAAAGCGATGAACAGATGCTGCAGTACTTTCGCGAAAACAGCGGTTCGATCTATCACCTGTGCGGTTCGTGCGCGATGGGGGCGGATGTACTGAAGTCAGTGGTCGATAAACGGCTTAAAGTCCATGGTCTCGATGGTCTGCGCATTGTCGATGCGTCGATCTTTCCCAATGTGACGAGCGGCAATACCCACGCCGCAGTGCTGATGGTAGCGGAGAAGGGCGCCGATCTGATTTTGCAGGATGCCTGATTCGTTGCCATGGTGATTGAACGTCTGCCGATTTGTTTTTGTTTAACCTGAGTAGTCGATAATAAGAAAGCTGGGGTCGATGGTTGTCGAACTCTTGATCCAACTGACCAAGAGGGAGCGGAGCTTAGCCTTAGACTGGGGGCATCCTTTTCAATCCGTCCAAAGCATGCCCTCGGATGTGCCCCCAATGTAGCAATCGTATGGAAGTGAGTGGATCTCCATGGTCTGTGAAAAGGCAGAAATGATCAGATGAGCAGCATACAGAAGACGCCTAGAGACTCTCAGGGGCGCCGAAAAACATCTGAATCCTCGACCTCAACCACCGCTCCCCCGGATCATTACCCGGCGACCCCCGCCACGCCATATGCAGCTCAAACGAGCGCACCGGCAACGGCGGGTCTTCGG
>NZ_WKCD01000245.1:0-8557 GCF_021606625.1 Pseudomonas sp. PA-4-8C | reverse complement strand
CCAGGCGGTCGAGGATGCCATCGCGCTCGGCTTCGTCCAGGGCGTAGAAAATTTCCTTGCCCAGGTCGATGCGGTACAGCGGCGGCATAGCGACGTAGACGTGACCGGCATCCACCAACGGGCGGAAATGCTGCACGAACAACGCGCACAGCAAGGTAGCAATGTGCAGGCCGTCAGAGTCGGCGTCGGCGAGGATACAGATCTTGCCGTAGCGCAACTGGCTCATGTCTGCCGCGCCCGGATCGACGCCGATGGCGACCGCGATGTTGTGCACTTCCTGGCTGGCCAGCACTTCGCTGCCATCGACTTCCCAGGTGTTGAGGATCTTGCCGCGCAACGGCAGGATCGCCTGGAACTCCTTGTCCCGCGCTTGCTTGGCGGAACCGCCGGCGGAGTCACCTTCCACCAGGAACAGCTCGGAACGCATCGGGTCTTGCCCGGCGCAATCGGCCAGTTTGCCCGGCAGTGCCGGGCCCTGGGTGATGCGCTTGCGCTCGACCTTCTTGCTGGCTTTCAAGCGACGGCCGGCGTTGTTGATCGCCAGTTCCGCCAGGGCCAGGCCCAGCTCGGGGTGCTCGTTGAGCCACAGGCTGAACGCGTCCTTGACCACGCCAGAGACAAACGCCGCCGCCTCGCGGGACGACAGGCGCTCTTTGGTCTGGCCGGAAAATTGCGGTTCCTGCATCTTCATCGACAGCACGAACGCGATGCGCTCCCACACGTCTTCCGGCGCCAGTTTGACGCCGCGCGGCAACAGGCTGCGGTATTCGCAGAACTCACGCATGGCATCCAGCAAGCCTTGGCGCAAACCGTTGACGTGGGTGCCGCCCTGGGCCGTGGGGATCAGGTTGACGTAGCTTTCCTGCACGCTGTCGCCACCTTCGGGCAACCACAGCAGCGCCCAGTCCACCGCTTCTTTATTACCCGACAGGCTGCCGCAGAACGGCTCGTTGGGCAGGCGTTCGAAGTCGCTGACCGAGTCTTCCAGGTAAGAGCGCAGGCCGTCTTCGTAGTGCCACTCGACCTTCTCGCCGGTACCTTTGTCTTCAAAGCTGACCAGCAGCCCCGGGCACAACACAGCCTTGGCCTTGAGCACGTGCTTGAGGCGGCTGATGGAGAATTTGGGCGAATCGAAATACTTGGGGTCCGGCGCAAAGTACACGCTGGTGCCGGTGTTGCGCTTGCCCACGGTGCCGATCACTTCCAGGTCGGTGGCTTTGTAGCCATCGGCGAAAGTCATCTGGTACTCGTTGCCATCGCGCTTGACCTTGACCCGCACCAGGGTCGACAGCGCGTTGACCACGGAAATACCCACGCCGTGCAAACCGCCGGAGAACTGGTAGTTCTTGTTGGAGAACTTGCCGCCGGCATGCAGCTTGGTAAGGATCAGCTCGACGCCCGGCACACCCTCTTCGGGGTGAATGTCCACCGGCATGCCACGACCGTCGTCGGACACTTCCAGGGAATGGTCGGCGTGAAGGATGACTTGCACCGACTTGGCGTGCCCGGCCAAGGCTTCGTCGACGCTGTTGTCGATGACTTCCTGGGCAAGGTGGTTCGGCCGACTGGTGTCGGTGTACATGCCGGGGCGTTTGCGCACCGGGTCGAGGCCCGAGAGGACTTCGATGGCGTCGGCGTTATAAGAGCTAGCGCTGGGAGTGGCCATGGGGTCTCGTCGTGAGTCGTTCGATTAAAAAGTGACCTGCGATTTTCTACAGTGACGAAAAATCGAAGGATTGAAACTGATCTGCGCCAATGCCGGCAAAGCACAACAGTGCCGGCAATTGCTGGGCGAACCCCTGGTAACCATGGTCGCCACCGGCCTGGATGCGCAAGGCGCAGGCCCGGTAATACTGTTGGGCCAGGCGATAATCCAGGGTTTCGTCCCCGGTCTGCAACCACACCTGATAACGCGCGGCATCCTGGGGAGCCGGTACTTCCAGCTCGGCCAGCGCCGTGACGTGGTCCTGTGTCAATTCCCAGGTCTCATCGGTGTAGAGGTTCTTCTGGGTGCCCAGGTAACCGTCGAACATCCGATGGGGGCTGACCGCCGGGTTGACCAGCAGCGCCTTGAGGCCATGGCGTTCGGCAAGATGGGTTGCATAGTAGCCGCCGAGTGAGCTGCCGACCAGCAGTGGCCGGCCCAGTTGCGCAATCGCTTGCTCCAATTGAAGAATTGCCTGACGAGGGTGGTGATGCAGCGCCGGCACACGCAGCTGGTCGGACAGGCCAAGGGCATCCATCACAGTGGTCAACTGGCTGGCCTTGTTGGAAGCCGGCGCACTGTTGAAACCGTGGATATACAGGATCGAAGCGGACATGCCGGGCTCTCCGTGCTGAGGCCAAAGAGGCGCAGTTTACAGGGAATGCAGGCAGAAGCGGACCCAATGTGGGAGCTGGCTCGCCTGCGATGGCGGCGATTGAGTCAACGAGTCAGCGCCAGGTACACCGTCATCGCAGGCAAGCCAGCTCCCACCTTTTGATCAGTGTTTACAGGCCTTAATAGCCGTTGCTGCCGTAATCGACCGTAAAAGCGAAGCCTTTGACCCGTTCCACCCCCGTTTCCAACCGTCCGTCGCCATGCAAGCGCAACCAGCGATACCCCGGTGCCTGCTCGCTGACCTGGAAATCCTCACTTCCCGGCGCAAACTGGATACAGGTAGACGGCGAAGCCAGCAGCCGCACACCGTCGCGCTCGCTGTCGATCTCCTGATGCACATGCCCCCAAAGCAATGCCCTGGTCTGCGGGAAGCGCTCAAGCACGGCAAACAGCGCCTCGGGGTTGCGCAGGCCGATCGGTTCCATCCACGCACAACCGATGGGCACCGGATGATGGTGGAAACACACCAGGTGATGGCGGCCCGGCGCCTCGCTCAAGGCCTGCGCCAGCAGTTGCAGTTGCGCGTCTTGCAGGTAGCCCGGCACCGACCCTGGTACCGCCGAATCCAACAGAGTGATACGCCAGTTGCCGATATCCACCACCGGTTCGAGCAAATCACTGTGCATGGCAGCCTGGGCCATGACCTGCGGTTCGTCGTGGTTGCCAGGAATCCAGCGCGCCGGAGCGCCAAGGGACGCGGTCAAATCGCGAAACTGCTGGTAGGACGCCAGCGTGCCATCCTGGGACAGGTCGCCGGTCGCCAGTATCAGGTCGATGGCCGGCTGTTGCGCGCGCACCAACTCGACTACCCGCTGCAGGCTTTCACGGGTGTTCATGCCCAGCAGCGTGGCGTCAGCGTCAGCAAACAGATGGCTGTCGGACAACTGCACCAGCAACACGGCATCAGGATTCACGGCGGATACACTCGGCAAGGCGCTCTCCCTGGCAACTACAGGAATGGATAATTGGCGCGATTATGCTGGGGCAGGACACAAAGAGGAAACCCAAGGAAACAGACGCAGTTCACATCTACCGCACCACTTCAAACTCATGGCCCAAGGCCAGGCAGTGGCTGAGCCATTCGCCGAGGAACACATTGAGCTGTGCTTTCTCATCGGGCTGGTGCATGAACACGTTCGGGTAAGGATAGATGCTGCGAAAGCGTCGCGCATGTTCGGCGCTGATCACTTCGGCCATACGCGCGTCGTGGTACACCTGCACTTCCAATTGCGGCACCGGCAACCACGGCAGGCTGTGCTCCTGGCGTACCCGCAGGGTGGTGGTGTAGGGGCAGGTGAGAATGACTTCCAGGGTCAGCACGCCGAGCATCTGGTCGCCGTGGGTGACAGCAATGCGCCGCGCCTGGGGGGCGTGGCGCATGTCCGGGAGCAGGCGCATCAGCCGCGCATAGTTGGCCTCGCAGGCCGCTTGCAGCCCGATCAGGTCAACTCGATAACGTTCCCGTGCCTTTACTGCCATAACCCCCTCACTTCCGCGCGATTAAGCGCAAGCCATTGCAGGGCGATAATGCTGGCTGCGTTGGAAATCTTGCCGTCGCGCACCGCCTGCAAGGCATCTTCGAAGGCCCAGGCGGTGACGCGGATATCTTCTGCTTCTTCTTCCAATCCATGGACCCCACCCGCGCCCGAGCTGTCGCAACGGCCCAGGTACAGGTGGACAAATTCGGTACTGCCGCCAGGCGACGGGAAATACTTGGTGATCGGCCACAGCGCGGAGAATGTCAGCCCAGCTTCCTCTTCGGCCTCGCGGTGTGCAACCTCCTCGGGTTGCTCATCCTTGTCAATCAGGCCGGCGACCATCTCCACCAGCCAGGGGTTATCGGCACGGCCCATGGCGCCGACGCGGAACTGTTCGATCAGCACCACCTCATCGCGCTGCGGGTCGTAGGGCAGCACGCACACGGCGTCATGACGCACGAACACTTCGCGGTTGATCACCCGGCTCATGCCGCCGTCGAATTTTTCATGGCGCAGTTGCACGCGATCGAGCTTGTAGAAGCCTTTATAGGCATTGTCACGCTGAACAATCTCGATCTTGTTCGGTGTCGACTTCGCGATGTCGGTCATGGTGTCCCTCGTTAAGCTCGTGCAATGGGCGCCATCCTAACGCGCCGACGCCCGTTGATGCAGCCCCTTTGCGGTTGCCGGGAGAGGCGGCGAACGTCAAACTCACTGCAATCAGTTTAGTGGCGAACTGGCGGCCACGTTGGCAGTCCAAGCGCTACTCTTTTCGCTTTCCATCGATTTACGAAGGACACACATGTCGCTTTTAAGAATCGCCTCCGTGGCCTGTATTGCTTTGACCCTGGGTGCTTGCCAGAGCCTGTTCCAACCCGCCTATCTCAAGCCGCTGGACGTTACCACCGACAAGTCGGAGCAGATCAAGCCCGGCTGCGACAGCCCGGCCTGCCCGCTGGTGAACATCGACACCGTGCATTTCCCTGCCGAGCCACAACTGGACAGCCTGGTGGAACAGCGCCTGCTGCAAATGACCCGCACCACGCCTGGCGCCAGCGTGCCGGCGAGCCTGAACGCCTATCGAAACACCTTCCTGCGTGAGTCGCCAGACCGCCACGGCATGTACTTGCAAGCCAAGGTACGTGACCAGCATGACGGACTGGTGATCGTTGAAGTGTCCAGCTACCTGGACACAGGTGTCGCCCACGGCGAGCCAGGCCGCGGGTTTATCAACTATTCACGGATTCTGCATAAGGAACTGACCCTGGCCGACATGCTGTTGCCCGGCCAGGAGCAAGCCTTCTGGAATACCGCTAAAGTTGCCCACAACAGCTGGTTGATCAGCACCAAGATGGACCGCGACCCAGAATTCGTGAAGAGCTGGCCGTTTCAGAAAACCCCGAACGTGGCCCTGACCAGCGGCGGCGTGGTGCTCAAGTACAACGTCAGCACCATCGCCCCTTACGCACAGGGGCTGATCGAAATCACCCTGCCCTATACGCGCCTCACCGGTGTGATCAAGCCTGAACTGGTGCCGGCACGCCGTTGATCGGTTGACGGTTCAAGGGTGTTATTGCAGAGGGAGATTGGGTGTTTGTCGGATCGTTATCGCGGGCAAGCCCGACTCCCACAGGGGACCGTTTGTGAACACAAAATCTGTGTACCACTCGGCCAACTGTGGGAGCCGGGCTTGCCCGCGATGACGGCGGTGCAGACACCGCCGCCTAGGGATCAGACCTTCTTGTAGAGCTGGCTACCTTCCTGCTTGAACCGCTCAGCCTGCTCGGCCAAGCCCTTGGCCACATCCACATCCACCGCATCGATACGCTGGTTCGCCGCGTACTCACGCACTTCCTGGGTGATTTTCATCGAGCAGAACTTAGGCCCGCACATCGAACAGAAATGCGCGACCTTGGCCGAATCCTTCGGCAAGGTTTCATCGTGGTACGAACGTGCGGTATCCGGGTCCAGGCCGAGGTTGAACTGGTCTTCCCAGCGGAACTCGAAGCGCGCCTTGCTCAAGGCGTTATCGCGAATCTGCGCGCCGGGGTGGCCTTTGGCGAGGTCGGCCGCGTGGGCCGCGATCTTGTAGGTAATGATCCCGGTCTTCACGTCGTCCTTGTTCGGCAAGCCCAGGTGTTCCTTGGGTGTGACGTAGCAGAGCATGGCACAACCGAACCAGCCGATCATTGCCGCGCCGATACCCGAAGTGATGTGATCATAGCCGGGCGCAATGTCGGTGGTCAGCGGGCCTAGGGTGTAGAACGGCGCCTCGTCGCAGCACTCCAGTTGCTTGTCCATGTTCTCCTTGATCAACTGCATCGGCACATGGCCGGGGCCTTCGATCATGGTTTGCACGTCGTGCTTCCAGGCGGTTTTGGTCAGTTCGCCCAGGGTTTCCAGTTCGCCGAACTGCGCGGCGTCGTTGGCGTCGGCAATCGAACCCGGGCGCAAGCCATCGCCAAGGGAGAAGCTGACGTCATAGGCCTTCATGATTTCGCAGATTTCGTCGAAATGCGTGTAGGTGAAATTCTCTTTGTGGTGGGCCAGGCACCACTTGGCCATGATCGAACCCCCACGGGAGACGATGCCGGTCACGCGCTTGGCAGTCAGCGGCACATACCGCAGCAATACCCCAGCGTGGATGGTGAAGTAGTCGACGCCCTGCTCGGCCTGTTCGATCAAGGTGTCGCGGAACAGCTCCCAGGTCAGGTCTTCGGCTGCGCCACCGACTTTTTCCAGGGCCTGGTAGATCGGCACAGTACCGATTGGCACTGGCGAGTTGCGGATGATCCACTCGCGGGTTTCGTGGATGTGCTTGCCGGTGGACAGGTCCATCACCGTGTCCGAGCCCCAGCGAATGCCCCAGGTGAGCTTCGCCACTTCCTCTTCGATGGACGAACCCAGGGCGCTGTTGCCGATGTTGCCGTTGATCTTCACCAGGAAGTTACGGCCGATGATCATCGGTTCCAGCTCGGTGTGGTTGATGTTGGCCGGGATGATCGCGCGGCCCCGGGCGATTTCTTCGCGTACGAATTCAGGCGTGATGATTTTCGGCACGCTGGCGCCGAAGCTGTGGCCGGCGTGCTGCTGATCCAGCAAGCCACTGGCACGGGCTTCTTCAAGCTTCATGTTTTCGCGGATGGCGACATATTCCATCTCGGCCGTGATGATGCCTTTGCGCGCGTAATGCATCTGCGTGACGTTGGCACCGGCCCTGGCGCGGCGCGGGTTCTTTACATGGGCAAAACGCAGGGCGGTCAGCTCGGCATCGCTCAAGCGCTGCTGGCCGAAGTGCGAGGTGAGACCGGGCAGGCGCTCGGTGTCGTCGCGTACTTCGATCCACGGCGAGCGCACGTCGGCCAGGCCTTTGCGCACGTCGATAATCACATTCGGGTCGGTGTAGGGGCCGGATGTATCGTAGACGGTAACCGGCGCGTTGATTTCACCGCCGAAATCGGTGGGGGTCACGTCCAGGCTGATTTCACGCATCGGCACGCGAATATCCGGGCGGGAGCCCTGCACGTAGATTTTTTGCGAGCGGGTAAACGGCTGCACGGAGCCGGAGTCGACCTTGGCCGATTCACTCAGGTGCACGGTATTTTTTAGTTTTGTACTCATCACAGGCTCTCCAACTTATCCAGGCGGTGGATTTTTGTCGGAGCGAACCTGTGACGGACGGACGCACTGGAACCAGTGCTGTGCTTGGCGCACGAGGGCTGTTCGATTGTCGAACAACATCCCGGACGAAGCACAAGAGGACTCGCCGGGTGACGAGAAATCTTGTTCCCTACGCAGGCGCTAACCTGATCAGGTTCAACGGGATCCGGTATTTACCGATCTCAGCCTTCCAACAAGGCACCCCGACAAGAACGCGGCCAGTCTAGACCATGGCGTGGGCAAATTGCCAATAGCGGTTTATTCAGCGTGATGAATGGCGTGATCGTGGGATTGTTGTGCGCAGGCCCCGCTACTACACTCGGGCACGGCCTCAAGGCTTGACGCCAGGCATGGCCAGCCTTAGCCTTGGGCGCTGAATTATCACCGTAATATTCATACTAGGGATCGCCTCATGCTGCGCAAACTCTCACTGGCTGTTGCCGTGTCTTGTGCGACCAACGGACTGGTCTGGGCAGCTGAAGCGCCCTTGTCCGCCAACACCGACCTGGTCAGCGTCTATCAGGAAGCGGCGAACAACAACGCCGACCTGGCCGCTGCCCGTGCCCAGTACGGCGCGCAAAAAGAAGTGGTGCCCCAGGCCCGCGCGGGCTTGCTGCCGAACCTGTCCGCCGGCGCCGATAGCAACAACGTGCGCACCCAGATCGACCAGCCGGCCGCCACGGCCAACCGTGACGCCCACTCCTGGCGGGCCACCTTGAGCCAGCCACTGTTCCGCGCCGACCGCTGGTTCCAGCTGCAAGCCGCCCACGCGGTCAACGAGCAAGCCTCGCTGCAACTGTCGGCCTCGGAGCAGAACCTGATTTTGCAAAGCGCCGAAAGCTATTTCGCCGTGCTGCGTGCCCAGGACAACCTGGCGTCGACCAAGGCCGAAGAAAACGCCTTCAAGCGTCAGCTCGACCAGTCCAACGAACGCTTCGATGTGGGCCTGTCGGACAAGACCGATGTGCTGCAATCCCAGGCCAGCTACGACACTGCCCGAGCCAATCGCATCCTGGCCCAGCGCCAGGTGGACGACGCC
>NZ_WKCD01000244.1:0-8560 GCF_021606625.1 Pseudomonas sp. PA-4-8C | reverse complement strand
ACCCGGTGAAGTTGGCCTAGCAGTACGCCTTCAGCTCCTCAAGGCTCACCCCCTGAGCCCGTGCCACCACGAACAGCTTCACCGCCTCCCCTGTGCGCTCGTCCGGCACGCCGATCACGGCGCAGTTGGCCACGGCCGGATGGGCCATGATCACGTCTTCAATTTCGTTGGGGTACACGTTGAAACCCGAGACGATGATCAAATCCTTCTTGCGATCCACAATGCTGATGTAGCCATCGGTGTCGATCACCGCAATGTCGCCGGTCTTCAACCAGCCATCGGCGTCCAGGGTTTCGGCGGTGGCGGCCGGTTGCTGCCAGTAGCCCTTCATTACTTGTGGGCCCTGGATGCACAGCTCGCCGCGCTCGCCCAACGGCAGTTCTTGCCCCAGGTCATCCACGACTTTCATCGCCGTCCCCGGCACTGGGATGCCCACGGTACCCAGGCGCGATAGCCCGCCGTAGGGGTTGGTACTGGCTACCGGCGAGGTTTCGGTGAGGCCGTAGCCTTCGCCGATGGCGCAGCCGGTCAGCGCCTTCCAGCGTTCCGCCGTGGCCTTGACCAGGGCAGTGCCGCCGGAATTGGTGATCTTCAGGTGGGAGAAATCCAGGGTCTTGAAATCAGGGTGGTCCATCAGCGCCACAAACAGTGTGTTCAGCCCCAACAGACCGGAGAACTGCCACTGCTTGAGCTCCTTGATGAACCCGCCGATGTCCCGTGGGTTGGTGATCAGCACGTTGTGGTTGCCGGAGACCATCATGCACATGCAATTGGCCGTGAAGGCATAGATGTGGTACAGCGGCAGCGGTGCAATCATTACCTCCTGCCCTTCCTTGATCAGCGGATGGCCGTCGTCGCCCAGTTGCGACATGCAGGCCCGCACCTGCTGCATATTCGCCACCAGGTTGCCGTGGGTGAGCATCGCGCCCTTGGCCAGCCCAGTGGTGCCGCCGGTGTATTGCAGCACGGCGACGTCGTCCAGGGTCACCGGATGGCGCGTCACCCCAAGGCCCGCGCCCATGCGCAGGGCGCGCTTGAACGACACTGCTCGCGGCAGGTGGTAGGCCGGAACCATCTTCTTCACCTTGTCGACCACGGTGTTGACCAGCCAGCCTTTGGCGGCGGGCATGAAATCGCCCATCCTGGCTTCGATCAGGTAGTCGATCTCCGTGTCGGTGCACACCTCCTGCACACGTGAACCGAACAGGTTGAGATAGACCAGCGCCCGCACACCGGCATCCTTGAACTGGTGGCGCATCTCGCGCGGGGTATACAGCGGGTTGGTGTTGACCACGATCAGCCCGGCGCGCAGTGCGCCGAACACCGCAACCGGGTAATGCAGCACGTTGGGCAGCTGCACCGCGATGCGCTCACCGGGCTTGAGGTCGGTGTGCTGCTGCAGGTAACCGGCAAACGCCGCACTCTGGCGCTCAAGCTCAGCGTAGGTAAGGGTAATGCCCATGCTGCTGAATGCCGGACGGTCGGCAAAGGTCTTGCAGGAACGCTCGAAGACCTCGATCACCGACTTGTAGGTGCTGAGGTCGATGGCATTGGGGACTCCCGCCGCGCGTTTGTCATTCCAGAAATCAGGTTGCATTATTCTTGTCCTCTTTACCTGAGTGTGTCCGGCCGCTGCCATGCAAATGCGCAGCAATAAGAAGCGGAGCTTTGGGGAAGTTAGCAGCTATGGCCAAACAGGCAAGACACTGAACTGTGTCATTGATTGTATGAATCTTGTACCTAAGGCGTAGGCAGATACCCCGCCCCACGCCGGATGAGCTATACAATGCAACCACCCTGAGCAAAGGAAGCCGCCATGAACCACGACACCTTCTGGCTGACCGCGAACGACCACACCCGCCTGTACGTCAACCAATGGATGCCCGACGGCTCGCCCAAGGCCGTGGTGATGATTTCCCATGGCATGGCCGAGCACGGCGGCCGCTATGCACGCCTGGCGCAGGCATTGTGTGCAGCAGGCCTGGGTGTGTATGCGCTGGACCAGCGTGGGCATGGCCGTACCGCCGAGGCCGGCACCGTTGGGTTGTATGCTGAAACGGACGGCTGGAACAAAGTGGTGGGCGATCTGGCCAGCCTCAATCAGCATATCGGCCAACAGCATTCAGGGCTGCCGATCATCCTGCTGGGCCACAGCATGGGCAGCTACATCTCCCAGGCGTACTTGCTGCATCACAGTGCCAGCCTGCATGGGGCAATTCTCAGCGGTTCGAATTTCCAGCCGGTGGCCCTCTACCGTGCAGCGCAAATCATTGCGCGCATCGAGCGAGCACGCCAAGGCCTGCGAGGGCGCAGTGCGTTGATCGACTTCCTGTCGTTCGGCTCATTCAACAAAGCCTTCAAACCCAACCGCACCCAGTTCGACTGGCTCAGCCGCGACCCGGTTGAAGTGGACAACTACATCAACGACCCACTCTGTGGCTTTCGTTGCACCAATCAATTGTGGATCGACCTGTTGGGCGGCTTGCAGCAGATCAGCAAAGTCTCCAACCTGGCGCAGATCGACCCCGGCCTGCCGATCCTGGTGATGGGCGGCGATTGTGATCCGGTGAGTGAAGGCAAGCGTCTCAAGGATCTGGCCCATGCCCTGCGTGAGGCCGGTTGCCAGGACGTGCAATTGACGCTCTACCCGCAGGCGCGTCATGAAGTGTTCAACGAAACCAACCGGGATGAAGTCACCGCCGACCTGCTGGCCTGGCTCGACCAGGCGCTGGCGTTGCGCAGGCCCACCCGCTGCGAATAGTTTTTGCTTTAAAATCAGCCGATTAATTACCGTTAAGCCACAGGATGCACCTTGAGATGACCCAGGTAACCAACACCCCGTACGAAGCGCTTGAAGTGGGCCAGACTGCCAGCTTCAGCAAAACCGTCGAAGAGCGCGATATCCAGCTGTTCGCCGCCATGTCGGGTGACCACAACCCGGTGCACCTGGACGCTGAATACGCCAAGGCGACCATGTTCAAGGAGCGCATCGCCCACGGCATGTTCAGCGGTGCGCTGATCAGCGCGGCGGTGGCCTGCGAGCTGCCTGGGCCGGGCACGATTTATATCGGCCAGCAGATGACCTTCCAGAAGCCGGTGAAGATTGGCGACACCCTGACCGTGCGTTTGGAAATCCTCGAGAAACTACCGAAGTTTCGCGTGCGCATTGCCACTCGGGTGTTCAACCAGCGTGATGAGTTGGTGGTGGATGGCGAGGCGGAGATTCTGGCGCCGCGTAAGCAGCAAGTCGTGACCCTGACCGAATTGCCACCCATCAGCATCGGCTGACCTAGATTCCAGCCTGTGCATAAAACACATGTGGGAGCGGGCTTGCCCGCGAATGCAGTGTGTCAGTCAATACAACCGTGACTGATCCACCGCTTTCGCGGGCAAGCCCGCTCCCACACTAAGCCCAGCGTGGGGCTTACGACTGAGCGCGAGCCTGGTTGCGCAGGGCTTTTACCTGGTCGTGGTTGCGCTGTACCCCGTGGTACTGACGCTCAACCAAGTCACGAATGCCCACCAGGTTGTGCTTGTTGATCTTCTCGATCGCTTCCTTGTAAGCCTTCAATGCGTGGTCTTCACCGCGCTCGGCTTCGTTCAATACGGCCTCTTCGTCCTTGCCGGTGACCATCGACTTCACGTCGACCCAGCCACGGTGCAGGGCGCCGGCCATGCTGCCGGAATCTTCAGGATCGCCACCCAAGGCACGCACAGCCGTTTTCAGTTCAGCGGCGGCTGTCGCGCAATCAGCGGAGCGCTTAGCAAACAGAGCCTTGAGTTCTGGATGCTTGATGTCTTCAGCGCATTCCTTGAAACCCTTTTGGCCGTCGATGCTGGTCTCGATCAGGTCGTTCAGTACGGAGATCGATTCTTTGTTGATATCAGTCATTTTTCAATTCCTTGTACGGGTTAGAAGGTTGCCTTGGTTATTGCAGCGCCCGTGCCAGGTTTTCAAAAATTATTTTTATGTTTAATTTCAACAAGTTACGAATTATTGAACCATCTGTATCTTGGTTATTTGCATGATCTGTCATTTGGCCTTCATGCAGAATGCCTGTATTTTCGAAAGCCTGGCCTCAACCCTGCGACGCTCATGAATCCCGAAAAACTCGAACTGCTCATCACCCGTCAAATGCCCTTCGGCAAATACAAAGGCCGGATCATTGCCGACCTGCCTGGGCCCTACCTGAATTGGTTCGCCCGTGAAGGTTTCCCCCACGGGGAACTGGGCGGTTTGCTGGCCTTGATGCAGGAAATCGACCACAACGGCCTGTCCGAATTGCTCGAACCACTGCGCGCCAAACACGGCAGACCCGCCCCTCGCCACTAGGAGACCCACCATGCCAAGGAATGCCGATAACGAAGCGCACTGGCAGGCCATCGCTCAGCGCTATGAGTGCGAGCCCGGCCCGATCAACCTGGAAAACGGCTACTTCGGGCGCATGAGCCGGGCGGTGCAGGCCCAGTACCTTGAGCACATCAGCTTTATCAACCGCAGCAACGCGGTGCATGTGCGCCAGCGCTTTGAGCAGGGCGAAAACATCGAGATACGCCGCCAGTTGGCCGGGTTGATTGACGTCGACCCCGAGTCGGTCGCGTTTACCCGCAACGCCACCGAAGCCTTGCAGTCGCTGATCCGCAACTACAACCGCCTGCAACCGGGCGACCAGGTGCTGATCAGCGACCTGGAGTACGACACGGTCAAAGGCGCCATGCGCTGGCTGGCAGCGACTCGCGGCGTGGAAGTGATAGAGGTGGCCCACACCCACCCGGCCAGTTTCGACAGCCTGGTGCAAACTTACCACGACGCCTTCGCGCAGTACCCGCGCCTGAAATTAATGGCCCTGACCCATGTGACCCACCGTACCGGCCTGGTCATGCCGGTTGCGGCCATTGCCAAGGCCGCGCGCGAACGCGCAATCGACGTGATCCTCGACGGCGCCCACGCCTTGGGCCAGATCGAATTCAACCTGGCCGAACTGGGCATTCAGTTCGCAGGCTTCAACCTGCACAAGTGGATCGGCGCGCCGCTGACCCTGGGCTTTTTGTACATTGCACCGGAGCGCCTGGCCGATATCGACCCGGACATGGGCGAATTCCACTACCCGGCCACGGATGTGCGAGCGCGTACGTCCTACAGCACGCCGAACTTCCCCGCGCTGATGACCCTGCCTTTGGTGTTTGACGAGCATCGGCAATTGGGTGGCGCTGCGGCCAAGGGCGCACGCGTCAATTACCTGCGCAACCTGTGGGTAAACCAGGTGCGACCGTTGCCGGGGATTGAAGTGCTGACCTCGGATGACCCCAGACTGTATTGCGGGATCACAGCCTTCAAGTTCATCGGGCGTGATCAGCAGACGATGGTGGACAGGCTGCTCAAGGAGCACGGCCTGTTCACCACTACGCGCACGGGGGCAGCGTTTGGCACCTGTATCCGGGTGACGCCGGGGCTGGTGACGTCGGCGGCGGACATCAACGCGCTGGTCCACGCGATCACCCAACTAAACACCGTTTAAAACTGTGGGAGCTGGCTTGCCTGCGATAACGGTGTATCAGCCAAAGATGGGCTAACTGATAAATAGCTATCGCAGGCAAGCCAGCTCCCACCTTCAGAACGGCGATGTGTTTGAGGTTTTTTACAGGCAAAAAAAAGCGGCACACCGACCAAGTGCGCCGCAAAAATGCCGTTAAGCACAGCAACAACGATTCGATAAATCAGTTCAGTCCAGCAGCGCCAGCGCCTGGGCAGTGACTTCCTGAATACGCGCCCAGTCGCCATTCTTGACCCACTCCGGATCCAGCATCCAGCTGCCGCCCACGCACATCACGTTTTTCAACGCCATGTAGCTCTTGATATTGGCCGGCCCAACGCCGCCAGTCGGGCAGAATTTCACTTCCCCGAACGGGCCGCCGAGCGCCTTGATGGCAGCAACACCACCGCTGACTTCAGCCGGGAACAGCTTGAAGCGGCGATAACCCAGGCCGTAGCCTTCCATGATGCCGGAGGCGTTGCTGATGCCCGGCAGCAGCGGGATCGGGCTGTGCACCGAGGCTTCCAGCAAGTCGCGGGTGATGCCGGGGGTGACGATAAATTGCGAGCCTGCCACTTCTGCCGCTTCGAGCATGTGACGGTCTAGCACGGTACCTGCACCGGTGCACAGTTCAGGACGCTGCTCGCGCAAGACCTGAATGGCTTTAAGGCCGAACTCGGAACGCAGGGTCACTTCCAACGCGGTCAAACCGCCGGCTGCCAGGGCGTCGGCCAACGGCAGAATGTCCTGCTCGCGGGCGATGGTGATCACCGGCAGGATCCGCGCCTTGGCGCAGAGGCTGTCGATCAAGGCAACTTTATCCGCCATGGACACGGTCGGTTGAGGGCTTTTCATAGCGGCTGATCCTTGGCTCATGGGCACCAGTAAATCTCTAAAGTAGGTTGCAAAAACGCGCGAATCGGCATGGCAGCAACATCGTCGCTGGCCAGGGCGGCGCTCAAGGTCGTCAATTTCGAACTGCCGGAAATCGACAGCACGGTGTAGTCGGCCGTGGCCAGCAACGCACGACTCATGGTCAGGCGCTGGTGCGGCACAGTGGGCGCCAGCATCGGCCAGCAACGGCGGGTACCGTCGGCCTTCAGCGCTTCACTCAGGTTGGGGCTGTTGGGGAACAGCGATGCGGTGTGGCCGTCATCGCCCATGCCCAGCACCAGCACATCAATGGCTGGCAACTCACCCAGCAGGCGATCGGCCTGCTCGGCAGCGTCTTCAAGGTTGGCGGCAGGGCTGTACAGGCTCAAGAACTTCGCCTTGGCCGCCGGGCCTTGCAGCAAATGTTGCTTCAACAGGCCAGCATTGCTGTCGGCATGTTCGACCGGCACCCAGCGCTCATCGGCCAGGGTGATGGTGACCTTGGACCAGTCCAGGTCCTGCTTGGCCAGGTTCTGGAAAAACGCCACGGGGCTGCGGCCGCCGGACACCACCAACGTCGCCTCGCCACGGGCAGTGATGGCCCCACGCAGTTGCTCGGCCACGTCATTGGCCAGGCCATCGGCCAGCAGCGCAGGCGTACGGTACTCATGGGCAGTAACGCCCTGAGGCAGTTTCAATTCAGATATCGCCATACCACGACCTCCCATCCCGCGTGATCAGTGCAATCGAGCTCATCGGCCCCCAGGACCCCGCCGCATACGGCTTGGGCGCATCACCGGATTTTTTCCACCCGGCGATCAACTGGTCACACCACTTCCACGCGGCTTCGATTTCATCTTTGCGAACAAACAGGTTCTGATTGCCGCGCATCACTTCCAGCAACAACCGCTCGTAGGCATCGGGGATGCGTGCGCTGCGATAGGTGTCGGAAAAATTCAATTGCAGTGGCCCGCTGCGCAGTTGCATGCCTTTGTCCAGGCCCTGCTCCTTGGTCATCACACGCAAGGAAATACCTTCGTCCGGCTGCAGGCGGATGATCAGCTTGTTGCTGATCTGCAGGCGCTGCTCGGGGGCGAAGATGTAGTGGGACGGTTCCTTGAAGTGGATGACAATCTGCGACAGCTTTTGCGGCATACGCTTGCCAGTACGCAGGTAGAACGGCACGCCGGCCCAGCGCCAGTTACGGATATCGGCACGCAGGGCAACGAACGTCTCGGTGTCGCTCTGGGTGTTGGAATTGTCTTCTTCCAGGTAACCCGGCACGGCTTTACCGGCGCTGTAGCCGGCGATGTACTGGCCACGGACTACCTGGGTGGTCAGGCCCTCGGGACTGATCGGCGCCAGGGCCTTGAGCACCTTGACCTTCTCGTCACGGATGCTGTCGGCGGACAGGTCGGCCGGCGGGTCCATGGCAATCAGGCAAAGCAGTTGCAACAGATGGTTCTGGATCATGTCGCGCAGCTGGCCAGCCTTGTCGAAGTAACCCCAACGGCCTTCGATGCCAACCTGCTCGGCCACGGTGATTTCCACGTGGGAGATGTAATTCTGGTTCCACTGGGTTTCGAACAGGCTGTTGGCAAAACGCAGGGCGATCAGGTTCTGCACCGTCTCTTTGCCCAGGTAGTGGTCGATGCGGTAGGTGCGGTTTTCCGGGAAAAACTGCGCCACGGCGTCGTTGACCTTGCGCGACGACTCCAGGTCCGAACCGATGGGTTTTTCCAGCACCACGCGGGTATTTTCCGCCAGACCGACCTTGGACAGGTTTTCGCAGATCGCGCCGTACACCGCCGCCGGGGTGGCGAAGTAGGCGATCAGGCGTTGATCGCTGCCGACTTTTTCGGCCAGGGCAACGTAGTCGTCGGCCTTCATGAAGTCGACATGCACATACGAAAGGCGCGCGAGGAAACGCTGGGCCACGGCTTCGTCGAGTTCCTTGCCGACGTACTTACGCAATTCTTTTTCGATATGGGCCAGGTGTTGCTGCTCGGAGCCAGCTTCACGGGCCAGGGCCAGGATGCGTGTGTCGTCGTGCAGCAACCCGGCGCCATCGAGCTGATAAAGGGCAGGAAATAACTTGCGCAGCGCCAGATCACCCAAGGCGCCAAACAGGGCAAAGGTGCAGGGTTCCACGG
>NZ_WKCD01000243.1:0-8600 GCF_021606625.1 Pseudomonas sp. PA-4-8C | reverse complement strand
GCGATACACGGCTGGTGTTGCCGGCCTCCAATGTCGGCGATTTGCA
The DNA here is from genome assembly GCF_021606625.1 of Pseudomonas sp. PA-4-8C. Taxonomy (NCBI): domain Bacteria; kingdom Pseudomonadati; phylum Pseudomonadota; class Gammaproteobacteria; order Pseudomonadales; family Pseudomonadaceae; genus Pseudomonas; species Pseudomonas sp. PA-4-8C. The sequence continues at coordinate 8,554 of NZ_WKCD01000243.1, read as the reverse complement.
GCAGTCGCTGGCGCGGGCTGCGTACCCGATGGTGAACGTGCAGGCCATCAGCCTGTCCGGGCCCAAGGATGCCGAGGCCGCGATGAAAGCGGTACGCGAAAGCTTCTGCCGCGTAGTGCTCGATCCGCAATTTGTCGACATCGGCGTCAGCAACAGCGGCCAGGACTGGCGCATCGTGCTGGCCCGCCCGCTGCTGACCAGTGGCCTGGGCGACTGGCAAACCGAAGGCAGAAAACTGCTCGACTTGATCAACACCGCGCGTGCCGAGCCACGCCAGTGCGGCACCCAGGCGTTCACCGCGACCACACCGCTGTCGTGGAACGACACGCTGGCCAGCGCGGCCAACAGCCACACGCGCAACATGGCCAACGGCAACTTCTTCGACCACCTGGACCACGACGGTCGTACGCCCGGTGACCGCGCCGAACTGGCCGGGTATATCGCGAAGAACATCGGCGAAACCATCGCCGCCGGCCTCGACACGCCGCGCAAGGTCGTCGACGGTTGGCTCGCCAGCCCCGGCCACTGCGCCACCCTGATGAACCCGCAATTTCGCGACTTGGGTGCCGCCTACGCGATGGACCCCAAGAGTGACGCGGGCATCTATTGGACGGGGTTATTCGGTACGCAATGAAGGTTGGGCGCCGGCCCAACCCGGCCAACAATGACGGCGTGCAAATAGACAATGAAATCAAAGTGCTATCAGGGAGATAATCGCGCTGAACTGAATGCGGTCATTCCGGTCTGTTGCTAGTCGGTCGGGCTCTTCAAAGCTAAACAAAACGTGGCAAGCAAGGTGTGAACCCAATGATGAATTGGCTGCAAGGCAGCAGCGAAATGGCAGAGCGGGTTCGTCAGCATGATTGGGCCAATACGCCCCTGGGGCCACTTGAACACTGGCCCGACGTGTTGAAGACAACCGTTGCGCTGTCCTTCGCGTCGAGTTTTCCCCAGGCCATCGTCTGGGGGCCTCAGTTGATTACCCTCTACAACGACGCGTTCACGCCGATCCTGGGTAGCAAACCCGACGCTCTGGGCCGCCCGTTCAACGAGATCTGGCACGAGGTGTGGGACGATATCAGCCCTATCGCCGACGCCGCGTTCGACGGGCACGCCACCTATATCGAAAACTTCCCGCTGCTGATCCAACGCAACGAAGCGCCGGAACAAGCCTATTTCACCTTTTGCTACAGCCCGATTCGCAACGCCCAAGGCGTGGTGGTCGGTCTGCTCGACACGGTCACCGAAACCACTGCCACGGTGTTCTTGGCCCGTCGTCTTGAAGTGCTGGACGCCATTAGCAACTGCGTCACCAACGCCACCGACGCCGAAACCATCATGACGTCGACCACCCGCTTGTTGGCCCAGCACCTGCAGGTGTCCATCTGCGCCTACGCCGACATGGACGAAGACCAAGATGGCTTCACCATTCGCGGCGACTGGTCGGCGCAAGGCTCGCCGAGCATCATCGGCCATTACAGCCTGGCGGCGTTTGGCGAATGCGCGGTCAACTGCCTGCGTGCCGGCGAGCCACTGGTGATACGCAATAATCTGATCGAGTTGCCGCCCCATGAAGCCGCAAGCTTCCAGGCGCTCGGTGTGACAGCCACTATTTGCATGCCCTTGATCAAAGACGGGCGGCTCACCGCACTGATGGCCGTACACGACAAAGTGCCGCGTTTTTGGTCGTCCTACGACATCGCACTGTTGGGCGAAGTCACCGAACGTTCATGGGCGCATATCGAGCGCGTGCGTGCCGACGCCGCCGTGCGTAAGGGCCTGGCCGCCTATGCGGAACTCAATGCCAGCCTGGAGCAGCGCGTGAATGAGCGTACCCGTGCGCTGGCCGAAGCCGAAGCTGCACTGCGCCAGTCACAAAAACTTGAGGCCATCGGCCAACTGACCGGTGGCGTCGCCCATGACTTCAACAACCTGCTGACCATTATCCGCTCATCCGTGGATTTCCTGCGCCAACCGGGCCTGTCCGAAGAGCGTCGGCAACGTTATATGTGCGCGGTGTCCGACACGGTGGAGCGGGCCAGCAAGCTCACCAGCCAACTGCTCGCTTTTGCCCGTCGCCAACCGTTGAACCCGCAGGTGTTCGATGTCGGCCAGCGCGTGCAGAACATCGGCGAGATGCTCGAAAGCGTCACCGGCGCACGCATTCATGTGCAGGTGCAATTGCCCGATCAGCCCTGCTATGCGCGCATCGACCCCAGCCAGTTCGAAACCGCGCTGATCAACATCGCCCTCAACGCCCGCGATGCGATGGACGGCCAGGGTACCCTGACCCTGAAAGTCGCCGGGCAGCAAACGCTGCCACGTATCCGCGGGGATGCCGAGTCGTGCATGCCCTACATCGCCATTTCCCTGGCCGATACCGGCACCGGGATTCCCAGCGATACCTTCGAGCGCATCTTCGAGCCGTTCTTCACCACCAAGGCCGTGGGCAAAGGCACGGGCCTTGGCCTGTCGCAGGTATTCGGCTTTGCCAAGCAGTCAGGCGGCAATATCGATGTGGCCAGCACCCTTGGCCAGGGTACGGTGTTTACCTTGTACCTGCCGCAGGTCGAAGGCGAAGCGGCGCCGGATCAAGACCCGCATACAGACTTGCCAGCGCCGCAAGAGGCTGCTCATCAGCACGTGCTGATCGTCGAGGACAACCTTGAGGTAGGACGCTTCGCCAGCCAGATCCTCAAGGACCTGGGTTACCAGACCACGTGGGCGACCAATGCCGAACAGGCGCTGAACCTCGCCGGCACAGACGTCCAGGGGTTCGATGCGATTTTCTCCGACGTGGTGATGCCCGGCATGACCGGCGTGGCCATGGCCAAGCTACTGCGCCAGCGCCGCCCGGACCTGCCCGTGGTACTCGTCTCCGGCTACAGCGAGGAACTGGCGGACAGCGGCTATGAAGGCTTTGAGTTCCTCGCCAAGCCCTACTCCGCCGACCAGGTTGCGCGAGTGCTGGCAAAGGCGATGAGCAAGGATCAGTCGACAACCGCCACCTGATTGCGGCCCGATGCCTTGGCCTGGTACAGGGCCTTGTCGGCGCTGTTCATCAAGCCGTTCAAGTCCAGATGCTGAGCGTGGGTGGATGCCACGCCCAGGCTGGCGCTCACCCCCTGTACCGGGTCGGCGGGCAAGTCACCAATTTTCTGGATCAACTGCTCGGCAATGCCGCGCGCGGTCTCCAATGAGGTATTGGGCAGCAACACCGCAAACTCCTCGCCTCCCAGGCGACCGTAGATATCGGTCTGGCGAAAGGATGCGCTGATCACCGCGCCAATCTGGCGCAACACCTGGTCACCGGCTTGGTGGCCGTAGGTGTCATTGATGGCTTTGAAGTGGTCCATGTCCATCATCAACGCACACAGCGGTTGCTGCTCGCGCAGGCACTGGGCGTAAAGCAACTGGGCTTGCTCGTAAAAAGCCCGACGGTTCATCAGCCCGGTCAGTTCATCGGTCTGGGCGGCGCGGGTGGAAATGTGATGAGCGCGCTCCATTTGCCTCGTCAGGCGAAAGGCTTTTTCCAGGGCATCGGAGAGCTTGCGCGTCGCACCGACCACAAACGAGGCAAACACCAACACCGCCAGCGCCACGCCGACTTGCATTGGTGAGGGCTGGAGCAGCATCCATACCGTACAGGGAAGCAACACCAGCGCCATGGAGCCCAGTGTCATGTAGCGATAGGCTGAATAACAGGACACCGCGCTGACCGACATGCCCACGGTAAACAGCATCACCAGCACCTGGGATAAGCGGTCATCGACCGGCATCACCGCCAGCGCCCCGCCGCCCCAGATACCCGCCGACAGCATCAGCGTGACCCAGTAGCGGCGTTCCCAACGGGCGGGTGTACGCTCCGCGTCCGGGCAGCGAAACCATTGCGCGAACAGATGCAGGCGCACCAAGGACGAGCCCGCCAGCACCACCAGCCACACCAGGATGACCTGATGATCGAACCGGTCCCAGCACAGCCAGCAGAGCATGGCGGCGCCCAGGTAGCTGCCGAAGATCGCCGAGAATGATTGACGAAACAGCTGGTGCAAACGGTCGGTTCGCACCTGCTCTTCGATTTGCTGACCCTGATCTTGCCCGAGGCTATTCATGGGATTGGCCTGTGTGAACGGCGACGACAAAGGCGCCATTGTGGCACCTTGCCAGCAAGCCGAACAGCAGCATCCGCCGCGCTAGAGCGTTTCATGCTCCTGAGGGCGCAAAATCAGCACGCCCAAGGGCGGCAAGTTCAGCGACAGCGACACCGGTTGCCCATGGCGCGGCTCATCCTGGGTAAACACCGCGCCGCCATTGCCGTAATTGGAGCCGGCGTAGGTATCGGCATCACTGTTGATCACCTCGCTCCAGCGCCCGCCAAACGGCACACCGACTGCGTAGCCTTCACGGGGCACCGGGGTGAAGTTGGCAACCACCAACACCGGCTTGCCATCCTTGCTCCAGCGCAGCCAGGCGTAGACGCTGTTGATCGCGTCGTCACCGATCAGCCATTGGAAGCCCTGGGGCGCATCGTCCTGTTCGTGCAACGCAGGTTCTTCGCGGTACAGGCGGTTCAGGTCGCCCACCAGCTTCTGCACGCCACGGTGCTCGGGGTACTGCAGCAAATACCAATCCAGTTGCTGGTCGTGGTTCCACTCGCGCCATTGGCCAAATTCGCAGCCCATGAACAGCAGCTTCTTGCCGGGGTGCATCCACATGAAACTGAGGTAGGCGCGCAGGTTGGCAAATTTCTGCCAGCGGTCGCCGGGCATCTTGTCGATCAGCGAGTGCTTGCCGTGCACCACCTCATCATGGGAAATCGGCAGGATAAAGCGTTCGGACCAGGCATACACCAACCCGAAACTCAGCTCGTTGTGATGATGGGCGCGGTACACCGGGTCTTGCTGGATGTAATGCAGGGAGTCGTGCATCCAGCCCATGTTCCATTTGTAGTTGAAGCCCAGGCCACCCTGCTGGGTCGGCTGGCTGACGCCGGGCCAGGCTGTGGACTCCTCGGCGATCACCAACGCGCCCGGCGCTTCAAGGGCGACCACGTCGTTCAGGTGCCGCAAGAAGTCGATGGCTTCCAGGTTCTCGCGACCGCCATGGCGGTTGGGCACCCATTCACCGGCCTTGCGCGAATAATCGCGATACAGCATGGAGGCCACGGCGTCCACGCGCAGGCCATCCACATGGAAATGCTTGAGCCAGTGCAAGGCCGACGCGAGCATGAAACCGTGGACCTCGGTGCGGCCCAGGTTGTAGATCAGCGTGTCCCAGTCCTGGTGGAAACCTTCCAGGGGGTTGGCGTATTCATACAGCGCGGTACCGTCAAATTGCGCCAGGCCGTGGGTATCGGTGGGGAAATGCGCCGGCACCCAGTCGAGGATCACGCCGATATCGGCCTGATGGCAGGCATTGACGAACCAGGCGAAGTCTTCCGGCGAGCCAAAGCGCGCGCTGGGGGCAAACTGGGATAACGCTTGATAACCCCACGAGCCACCAAAGGGGTGCTCCATGATCGGCATCAGTTCGATATGGGTGAAGCCCAATTGTTGAACGTAAGGAATCAGCCGCTCGGCCAATTCGCGCCAGCCATATTGCCGAGCCACTTCACCGGCCTCGTCCAGCTCGCACTGCCAGGACCCCACATGCAGCTCGTAGATCGACAACGGCGCGGTGGCTTTCTGCTTGTCTCCCCGCGATTGCATCCACTCATGGTCCTGCCAATCCACCTGCAAAGGTGCGGCGACCTTCGAGGCGGTGTCCGGCGGTAGTTGGGTGGCCAGCGCCACAGGGTCGGCCTTGAGCGGCAGAATGCCGTGGGCACCGAGAATTTCATACTTGTAGGCCGCGCCCGGTTGCAGGCGCGGGATAAAGATTTCCCACACCCCCGATGGATGACGCAGGCGCATCGGGTGGCGGCGCCCGTCCCAGATATTGAAGTCGCCCACCACCGAAACCCGCCGGGCGTTCGGCGCCCACACGGCAAAGCGCACGCCTTGCACGCCATCGACGCTGACCACCTGAGCCCCCAGGCAGTTGCCCAGGTCACGGTGATTGCCTTCGGCAAACAGGTACAGGTCCATTTCCCCCAGCAGCAATTGGCTGAAGCTGTAGGGGTCTTCGGTGATCTGCTCACCGCCGGCCCACTGGATTTTCAGCAGGTAGGGCTGGCGAGTGCTGAAGTGCCCAATAAACAGGCCTGGCACCTGGGTGGCATCGAGGCTGCCAAACGGCTCACCTGTGTCACGCGCCAGTACCTGGACACTCAGGGCCTCCGGCAGGAATGCGCGGATAAACTGGCCGCCCTGCTCGTCATCATGGGGCCCCAGGATCGAAAACGGATCGGGGTGCTCGGCGCGCACCAGCGCATCGACGTCCTTGGACGCCGGCAATGCAGTCAACTTGGGCTGCAGCGGTTCTCTCTGTGTAAAACTCATGACGTCTCCCCACCGCGTACAGGTTTAGATATAGGTGTCAGCCCGCTCAGCAAGCCGTGCAGCCCTTGCAGGGGCACCGGCAGCCAGGTCGGGCGGTTTTCTGCTTCGTAGGCCACTTCGTACGCGGCCTTTTCCAGGCTGAACAAGGTCAGCGCTGCGTCGTGGCCGTTGGCATCCTGCCAGTCATGCGCCAGTGTAGACGCAGCGGCCTGGTAAGCCTGGGTAAATGCTACGCGGGCTTCATTCAGGTAGCGGTCGGTCACGCGTTTGCGCGCAGCGTTCGCTTCTGGCGTGTGATCCACCCCTTGCACATTCAGCGCCATGGCCGCCGCATAATCGAAGGAACGCAGCACACCGCTCACATCCTTATAAGGGCTGTGCTTGCCGCGCCGCTCATGCAGCGGCCGCGCCGGCTCGCCTTCGAAGTCGATCAAGTAGGCATCGCCCTTGACCACCAATACCTGGCCCAGGTGCAAGTCACCGTGGACGCGAATGCGCAACCCGCCCGCCGTGGCTTTGGCCAACGCCTGGACAAGCGCCGCGATGGCTTTTTTCTGCGCCAGTAATTCACTGACCAACGCCTGGTCGGCGGGGTTCAACTGGCTTTGATTAAGCTTGAGCAACTGCAAGGCACGGTCGATCTGGGCGCCGACATCCTTGGCCCAGGCTTGGGTGTCTTTGATTGTGGTGGGTTCGGGTTTGAAGGCCTTGTCGGCCGTTGGCGCACCCAGCACCAGGTGCATTTCACCCAGGCGCTGACCGAGCAAACCGGCAAAATCCGCCAGCTCGCCGAGGGCGTTGTAGTGCTGTTCCTGCTCAGAGATCGCGTCGGCCAGCTCGTCACGGATCGCCCGCTCCAGGTTGTTCTGGGTCCAGCTCCAGGCATCGCCCTGGTTGCTCAGGTAACCCTGGGCAATCATCAGCAGGTTGTCCTGCCCTTGCCCGTCGCGGCGGCTCATAAAGCCTAGCAGCGGCGAAATGTTCGGGTAGCCGGCGGCCGTCAGGTAGGCGCTCATTTCCAGCTCTGGGTGCACACCGGCGCTGACTTTACGAATCAGCTTGAGCACCAGGCTGTCACCCACCACCACCGAGCTGTTGGACTGCTCGGCAGACAGATAACGCACTGACGATTCACGGGTCAGTTGCAGTGCGGCCAGGTGTTCAGTTGCCTCAAACCGCAGATCGCCGTCAGGCGTATTGAGCACGGTGCCGGCCTGCATGGCCTGGATCACCTCAAGGATAAAATGTTCAAGGCTGAAGGCATCGGTTACCAGCCCTACCTGCCGGCTACGTCGCACCCGCGCCAGGGCCAATTGCTGGGGCAAGGCGCTGGTGAACTGGTCTTCGCCAAGGAAGCCCAAGGGCAGTTGGTAGCGGCTGACCTGGCCGGCACTGGTCACTTCGATCTCACTGAGCAACACCGGATGCTGCGGGTCGCCAAAACGCACGCCATATGCGATGTGCACCGTGTCGATTGCCGTATCTTTGCCGGCAAACCAGCGCCGCTTGGGCAGCCAGGCGGGCAGTGACGTATGTTCCAGGCTGGTGCGGCAAGGTTCTTCGAGTAGCTCTTCCATGCGTTTTTTCAGTACCAAAGTGGTGAAGTCGGGCATGCTTTGCGCCGGTTCCACATGCCAGCTGGGCATCTGGTTTTCCGCTGCCAGCACGAACCAATAGAAACCATAGGGCGCCAGGGTCAGCAGGAAATTCAGCTGGCCGATGGGCGGGAAGGCATTACCGCCAAGCATCTCCACCGGCACCATGCCGGCAAAGGCCGACAGGTCCAGCTCCGCCGCCTGGGCGCTGCGCGACACGTTGGCCACGCACAGGATGATCTCGGTGTGGCCGTCTTCACCGGTGTATTCACGGGTGTAAGCCAGGATGCGCCGGTTAGTCGGCGAGAGCATTTTCAAGCTGCCACGACCAAACGCCTTGGACTGCTTGCGCACTGCGAGCATACGCCGGGTCCAGTTGAGCAATGAATGCGGGTCCTGCGCCTGGGTCTCGACGTTGACCGACAGGTAGCCATATTGCGGGTCCATGATCGGCGGCAGTACCAGGCTGGCCGGGTCGGCACGGGAAAACCCGCCATTGCGGTCGATGGACCATTGCAT